>JBDKVE010000023.1:0-21074 GCA_039679345.1 Anaerohalosphaeraceae bacterium | reverse complement strand
TTTTGGCCGCCAGAATCGCCTGCTCCATCCCCTTGGCCGCCTCGGCATCCGCACACCGCACCGGCGTTTGCTCAATCATCGCATAATCGCATGATTTTGCCCGAACTCCCCCAATCTCAATCGCATGGGCAATAATCTTAACTCCTTTTTCTTCCAATAGCTTACGCACGACCGTTCCACCCATCACACGCCCGGCCGTCTCGCGTCCCGACGACCGACCGCCGCCCCGATAATCCCGAATCCCGTATTTCTTATAAAACGTAAAATCTGCATGTCCAGGACGAAACAGGTCTTTTATCCCCTCATACTTGCTCGAATCGTGGTCGCGGTTATAAATCACCATCGCAATCGGCGCCCCCGTCGTCTTGCCCTCAAATACCCCCGACAAAATCTCCACCTGGTCCTTCTCGTCCCGCGGTGTCGTCACATCGCTCTGTCCCGGCCGCCGACGGTTCAGCTCTTTTTGGATATCCTCTGCCGAAATCTCCAGCCCCGGCCGCACCCCATCCAACACCGCCCCAATCGCCGGCCCGTGGCTTTCCCCAAATGTCGTCAGCCCAATCACATCCCCGTAGGTATTGGCTGCCTTCGACCGTATCGCCAGTTCTTGCCCCAATCCCTCCATAATCTCCGCAGCAATCTCGCCCGGCAATTTCCCCGTCGTATCCACCAGAATATCCGCAAACGGCCCCAGCAGTTCCTCACGAAACGCCACATTTTTATCCAGTTGCTCCCGCGCATCCGGCCCGCACAGCCACGGCGGCAGCCCATCTTTTTCCAGCCGTGCCCAGATCGTCTCCGTATCGGCCTTCAGGTAAATCAATATCGCATTTTTCCGCAGTGCCTGCCGACTGCCCGGATCCATCAGACTCGACCCCCCGCAGACAATCAACTTCCATTCCGCATCTTCCAACTGCCGTGCAATCGTCGCCTCCACATCCCGGAACGCCTCCTGCCCATGCTCAATATAAATCTCCCGGCACGTATGCCGATGCCCGGCCTCCTTAAAGAAATGCTCCTCAATCAGCGTGTCCGTCTCGATCAGCTCCAGCCCCGTTATCCGGCTCAATTCTCTGGCGACGGTACTTTTGCCCACACCCTTGGCCCCGGCGATTACGATTTTCATACAATCCTCTCTGCTTTACTGGATTTACTTTACATGCTTATCCAGTATAACCGCTTTCTCGCCGCAGGGCAATTGTCTGCTTTGCTGCCAGCTCTCCGCCCCGGCCTCCCGACTCCGTGCAAAGCCGTATTCCACCCCATTGGCCATTTTATAAACCGTTTCGCCTTTTTCATCCCACCGGTCATAGCTGCCCGTCGTCGTCGCCTCATACCAGCGGTACGGAAACTCATGCTCGGCAAACAGCGGGTCAATCGCCGTCATATCCACATTATGCGCGTGCTTCAAATCCTGCTGCGTTACGCTATAAGTAATATCCCGCGTGTAATAATGCTCCGCCCACACATTGGCAGGGCGGTTCGGCTCACCCGCAATCGCCCCCAGCTCGTCCGGGTCCCACTGACTCGGCACGTATGCATCCAGAAACGTCAAATGCACTTCCATCTCAGGCCGCTCTTTGACAATCCGTTTGGCCGCCGCATCAATCACCCAACTGCCCGCCGAATGCCCGATCAGATGCACATGCCGAACCGAATCCGACAGCTTCAAGACCGCCGCCGCCAGCCGCGGCCCCCCGATATCCCGCGCATACCGCGCCGCATGGACCGACGTAATTACCACCGACCCGCCCGACCACCCAAAGCAGCCGCACATCCACTCGTTCGGGTCCACTTTGGCCGCAATCGCCTCGGCCATCTGCTCCGGCCAGTCATTCAGCGACTTATCCCCCCAGCCGTGCGTCACAAACACCGCCTTATCCACACCCGCCCCCGGCCGGATTTGACCCTCAATCACCACGTTTGGCTCAGCCGCCACCGCCGGCGTCTCCACATCATATTGAAAGATATACACCCCGTTATCGGTGATATTGTAAATCCCCCGGTCCGTCCGGGCCACCGTCACCGTCGCATCCAGCCACTTGCCCAGCCCCGCCTTCCGCACCCACTCCGCCGTCGTCGGGGATTCCCCACCCGAACATCCCGCCGCCAGCACCATCCATACGATAACGCCATAACTCCACTTCATAGCCAGCCCTTCAATCAATCAATCAATCTCGTGTCCCCGCTACTGCGCGGTAATCACCAGCATCTTACCCTTCATCAGATCCTGATGCGAGATAAAATACCCGTCAATCGTCTTGCCGTCGTAGGTCATCTTCGCAATCTTACTGCCGGGCTTGTCCCGCACAATCGTCCAGTTCACCTTATCGCCCATCTCGATAACGACCTTATCAAACAGCGGCACGCTCACGATATACTCCGGATCCGCCGGCGAGAACGGATAAAACCCCATCGCGTTAAACACATACCATGACGACATCTCGCCGGCATCATCCATCCCCGCGTACGCCAGCTTCTCCTTGCCCATATCATAAAACTCATCCATAATCTTGTTCAGAATCGCCTGGGCTTTGTCCTGCCTGTCAACAAAGTAATACATATACGGGAACCCGTGGTCGGGCTGGTTGCCGTGGCAATACTGCCCGATAAAGACCGAAAAGTTATACGCCTCCACGCCGCCCCACGGAATCGAAAACAGCTCATCCAGTTTCTTCTCAAACGCCTCTTTGCTTGGGTAAAGCCCAATCAGCCCCTGCGGGTCATGCGGCGCAAAGAACGACGACTGCCACGCATTGGCCTCGCGGTACATATATTCATAATACGGATACGTCGGGTCAAAGTCCTTGATCCAGTCGCCGTTGGCCAGTTTGCCCCGCATCAGGCCCGTTGCGGGATCGAACATGTTCTTATAGTTGCTGGTGCGCTTCATCAGCATCTCGTAATTGGCCGTATCGCCCAGTTCTTTGGCCAGCAGCGCTACCGCATAATCATCATAAGCATATTCGAGCGTCTTGGTCACGCCCGCCGCAGCCTTGGTCTCGACATCCGGGTTTTTGATGTCCGGCTCGGAGATATACCCCTTTTCCATGTATTCGGTGATATGCGGCCGGGTCCCGCCTTCCACCGTCGCATTCCGCAGCAGCAGGTTATAGGCGCTCTTGACATCGTACCCGCGTATCCCCCGCAAATACGTCCCCGCAATATACGGCGCCGCGTGATCGCCGTGGAAAAACGTCGGCATAAAGCCCGTCTTCTCGCCCTTGTCAATCAGCGACTTAATCACATCCACGGAAACATCCGGCGCCAGCATCCCCAGCAGCACCAGCTTGTTGCGGTAATCATCCCACAGCGACGGCTCCGTATAATACCGGAAGCCCTTGTTGACCACGTTGCGGCTGCGGTCGGTAAAGTCCCCATTGACGTCGCTCCGCAGCGCCGGCCACAGGAACGACCGGTACAGCGTCGAATAGAACAGACCCCGCTGGCGTTCGGTGCCGCCGGTGACCTGGATTTTCGACAGGAGCCGCTGCCAGGTGGCCGTTGCCTCGTCGCGGACCTGCTGGAAGCTCTTGCCCAGCATCTCTTTTTCGAGGTTCTCTTTGGCATTGGCAAGGCTGACAAACGAAAACCCGATCTGCAGCTCCAGCGCCCCCTCCGCATCCGCAAAGTGCACCACGGAGATCGTCTTGCGGCCTTCATGCAGTGATTCGATGGATTGAATTTTGTGATTGCTCACCGCGTAAAAGTACATCCGCTCGCCGGTCTGCTGAAAGCCGGTAAAGACATTGTCGCCGTCCTGGGCGATATCCCACCGCCGGACGCGCTCGTTGGCAATCGACAGGTCGGCGATGAGCTTCTTGGCCTGGCCCGGCTTGAAGGTGTATTTATGGAACCCGCACCGCAGGGTCGTGGTCAGCTCCGCGTTGACGCCGTAGCGTTCCAGGAACACCTGGTAATAGCCCGGCCGGGCGGACTCGTTCTTGTGGCTGTAGGGCGAGCTGTAGTCGTCGGGGGCGAACTCGCCGGTCGCCGGCAGCAGGGGGATGTGGCACAGGTTCCAGTGGCCCTTGCTGGTGTGGGTAAAGGCCTGGATGGTGGGGTCTTCGTACTGATACCCCGACCCGCTGCCGAATTGCGTCACGGGGCTAAGCTGCACCATCGCATTGGGCAATGACGCCCCCGGAAAGACCTCCGCCCCCCACGTCCGATGCGTCGGGGTGTAGCCGATGTCCTTACTGTCCCACAGCGTCGCCGTGCCCAGAAACGGATTAACATAATCCACATTCTGCTTTTCCGCCTGGGCAATCGCCCCCGCAACACAAACCAAACCCACTGCAATTAATTTCATCGATTCCGTCTCCAGATTTATCGCATTTCCGTTCAGCCAATTCTACGCCTTACAGATGTTGTATGGAATGGATATGTTTCGCTAAAAATGCTTTTGGACAGGATTTACAGGATATGAAGGATGTGAATACCACAGAAAATATGACTCTCTATCTTTTCTGTTAACAAATATAGTTTTTGGGAAGGAATCGAACTACTGTATGTATTATTTTGAAAAATCAGGGACAAGTGATAAATTATTTGAACATGCTGCAGGTTTTTTTGTATAATAGCCTTGTCATATAAGGCTCCGCGTTTTGCACTTTTCTCAGTGTACAGAGGCGAAATGGCCAATAAGTAACGTGTAGTACCCACACCCCCTGAAAAGACCATTTCCTAAAACAACAAGCTTTTACACTCACATTTCAGACACTGTAACAGCCGACTCTTGCCTTTTAAACGGGTATCTGTTGACCTTAAGAAAATCGTGATGTATTAGTGAAACGTCAGATTTAGTAAGGAGGTGTCACAATGGAAATGATTTCGAAACATTTCAAAGTATTGTCTGTCTCTGTTCTCATGTTAACTTTGTCTTTACCGGTGCAGCCGCATGCTATTGTCGGATGGGGCGATAATGAATTTGGCCAGGCAACTCCGCCTGCGGGCAATGATTTTGTTGCCATCGCGGCCGGCGGGTCTCACAGTCTGGCTTTAACCCTTGAAGGTAAAGTCCTGGGCTGGGGTCGGAACAATGCAGGGCAAATCAATATCCCTGACATGAATAATGTGGATGTAGTTGCTATTGCAGCCGGGGAGTACCATAGTCTGGCGCTGACCGCACAGGGAACAATCGTAGGATGGGGCCGCGACATTTACGGCCAGGCAACTCCGCCGGATTATGATGATTTCATTGCCGTTGCCGCCGCAGCTTCCTATAGTGTGGGCTTACGAGCAGACGGTACCCTTGTACAATGGGGTTCCATGGCTTATGATTCTCCGCCCACGGAAAAAAATTTCAGAAAGATTGCCTCGGGCGCCACGGCCAACCATGCCCTGGCCCTGAACGCGGATCGTTATGTTGTGTGCTGGGGACTGAATACCAGCAATCAGGCCGATGATCCATCGGGAAATGATTATATCGCCATTGCCACCGGAGGAATGCACAGCCTGGCCTTGCGAATGGATGGATCGCTGCATGGCTGGGGAGACAATATCGGCGGGCAGATCTCGGTTCCGTCCGGAACTAATTTTACTGCGATCGCAGCCGGGTCCATGCACAGCATCGCCTTAACGGAAGAGGGGGCCATTCTTGGATGGGGAAACAATGATTTTGGACAGACCAATACGCCGGAGGGAGCTTCCTTTGTTGCCATTGCGGCTGGAGGCAACCACAATCTGGCCTTGTCGGCCGTACCGATGAGCAGGGTGTTGACCTATCAGGGCCGGCTGATGGAGTCCGGCAACCCTGCACAGGGGCAATATGATGTGCAGTTTAAATTATACAGCACCCCAACCGGCGGAAATCCGTTAGGGCGGGAAGTTACTTTACACAATATCGATGTTACGAATGGTTATTTAAATGCCAAACTGGATTTTGGAAATGATAAACCGCTGTTCAGCGGCAGTCCGCGCTGGATCGAAATCGGAATCAGAGCGGGCCAGCTCGATGATCCTGAATTATTCACATGGTTAAGTCCCCGACAGGAAGTGACGCCCGCCGCTTATGCGCAAACGGCGTCCGTCGCCCAGGGACTGAATGGCAAAAACGGGGCTGCGTATGCCGTCTATGTCCATGATTCCGGGTACATCGGAATCGGGACGATGACGCCGCAAGCGGAACTGGATGTTGCCGGAAATATCTCGGCCGACAATATCTGGGTGAAAATTGCAGACATTGACCTGGTCAATTCAACCGGGTACACCCTGTCGGGTCTCAATGGTGACCGGCAGAAAATGTACAAAATCCTGTTCCAGGGAACCGTGTCGGCCGGCGGCTCCGACAAACGGTTCCTCATTCGCATCAATAACATTACATCAGACTATAGAAGTTATTGTGTATGGGATGGAGACGCAAATGGTTCGGAATGGAATACGACGGCATTTCTGGCCGGTCGAAGCGCGTGGTCTCAAAATGGAGATTTTATTTTGGAATACACCATCAGTGCAATGACGGGCAGAAAACGCCTTGGATTCGGGGAATCCACTTTTGTATCGAACAGCGGTTCTGTCTTGGGATTTGGCCGAATGAGTGGTGCTTGTTATGACACCGAAGGTAATATAACGTCCCTCTGGTTTGGTCCCAATGGCGGCTCTGTTTCAGGAAAGCTGATGGTATTCTCTTTCAGGTGAGCACAGAGATCGCTTGAGAAGGAGTCCTTTTGTGCAGGTGGATCAGTTGAACATATTATTGCAGGAGAGAATGATGGACGCAACACCTAAAAGCAGACGCGTTATTGTCGCACCGCTGCTGATAACCGTTATTATATGGATCCTGGTATTCATTATCAATCCGGTATGGGCCGATTCGGATTATTCCATCACTTGGGTCAGCATTGACAATGGCGGGTCATCCAGTGCGGGAGGCATCTACTCCATCACGGGCTCGATCGGTCATTATGATATCGACGTTCTGCAGGCGGACCGGTATGTTTTGAGCGGCGGTTTTTGGGCTGGCACTGCAGGCTGCCAGGTAACCCTGGAAGATTTGGCCATGCTGGCCGAACAGTGGCTGGGATCGGGTTCTGCGGATATGGATCATAGCGGCACGGTCAATATGATGGATTTCAATACCTTGGCAGCGTACTGGCTGGATGCCTGTCCTGCGGGATGGTCCCTGGTTGAGTTTTAAATCCCAAGGGGCAAATCGCCTCCCGCAAAGCCGACTTAACCAATCGCAAACCATTGCATTTATGATGGCTCCAGAGTTAATGTTTTTCCATTCAGCCAATTCTACGTCTTACAGATGTTGTAGGGAATGGATATGTTTCGACAAAATTTCTTTTAGACAGGATTTACAGGATAAAAAATTCGAGTATTTAGTGGAAGTCCTAGCTTCCGCCGCTTAATACGATAAGAAAATATGCCAAAGTATACTCCCATTTATGTAGAAAAAAAAGGCAATGAGATGTTTTTTGTGCCAGTATGTTTAGGTGGATAGAAAACGCCTAAAATCAAAAAAGTATTCCGAAATCTATTTACATTACCAACATAAAAGTAGGTATCTTTTGTTGGTCCACAGAGTTCAAAGAGCCATTTTTCTTTTATTTTATCAAAAAGTATTGATTCAGGTTTATATTCCGTTCTCCAATTACGAAAGGCTTGGCCTAGCTCCCAATCAACAATCATCAATTTATGCCCTGGACAATTGGGCAGATTATCGCATTTAAACTGATAGTAGAAGTTATATGGAATTTGCTCAATAGCATCTTTTTGCTTATCAAAAAAACTCAATTGGGCATAGCAGGCATCTCTTTTTTCTTTATCTTTAATAGGGGCTTTTTCCCAGATCATTTCTACTTGCGTTGGCTTAAATATGCCGAGTGATCGATTGTTTTGTGTGTCAGCTAGAATTTTACAAAATGAAGTGGATGCCAAGGGTAAAATAATATTTTTTCTCGCACCCCAACGATCTTTTGTATCAAGATATTTGATTATTTTGATACTATCGGAATCTACTTTGTGGCTTTCGATGCGATGATCATCTGGGGATTTATGACATCGAACTTCAATAATATTGTACTTGCTGAATTGCTTCGAGGAATCAAGATCTCGAAAAGGAATTGGATATAAGCGTATCCATGTGTTTTGATTTATATCAACACCTGCACAACAGACCGTTTCTGTGTATTTTTTGCTTGGATTAGGGTATGCCTTGACAGTAATTAAGACCGTTTTTGTTTCCAATAATAAAGCTCCTTCTTTAAATGTTTATGATATGTTTTTGACTTCTATTTTATCCTCTAATAAACATCTAATTTTTTTTGCGACTATACTACGATGGCATTGCTTTGCATTTTGTTCAAAACACATCAAACAGCAGGTATTATTGTGAATATAGCGAGATACAATATGAAAGATTTCGGTTTGTGTCTCAAAGTATGTTATCATTTCCTTTGAGAAGGATTCGAAGTTATGATCGCTTTTGTATTTATTTCTGATTTGTTTAGGGCTTCCTAATTTTGGGAAATGGATGTATTGGATATTATTATTGACAAGAAACTGGCCAAGAGCCGTTTTCGAAAACCCTTTTTTTCTTGAGAGGGGAATCTCCCTTACATCCAACAGACAATTGATAGAATGCTGCTTAAGCTGTGCAATAAAATTATCAATTGTTTTACCTTCATATCCTATTGTAAATAATGGTTTCATAATTTTACGAGATTTCGAAATATGTGATAGTTAATCTAAAATTAGAATTTTATAATCAAAAGTTAGTTAAAAGAATAAAATTATTATAAAACTGTCGAAATTCTACTTTTCAAAACAACGTTATGTATCGACAAAAGATAGAAAGATTGTTTAATTTTTTGAGATAGACTAATGTTTTTATAACATACGGATATATACCAAAACGAATTTAATCCATAATTCCCAACCGGTTTTTGCATCATTTATTGATAAATATTTTCAAAAAATAGCAAAATATTAGGCAATAATATTAACTCAGCCGACATATACATGAGGGCCTTATCAGGAAGGAAAGGCAGAAGGAAAAAAGGGATAGGAAAAGGAGGAATAGCATGATAACCAGCAAAAAACAAACCCAATATAATCACGCAGATTATATTTTATCTTTAATCTTTGATTTTTGATATGACTACTGAAGGAGCTAAGGTGTTTTGCAAATCAAACCCAATTCCATATTCTTATATACTTGTATTCCTGTATACCTGCATACCTGTGTACTTTTATCCTGTTCATCCCGTAAATCCCGTCAAAAAAATATTTCTGCGAAACGAAGCCAATTTGCAGAAAGCTGGCAGCCGGCAGCTCGAAGCTTTTCTACGAAACGAACCCAATTTCAATGTAGGTCAAGCCTCCGTGCTTGAATATAAATCAGTCTCCATCTCTGACGGTTTCCTCAATTTTGATTTTTGCCTTTTGATATGACTTTACCAAACGAACCCAATTTTGTCCGTCGTGGCTATGTCGAGTTGCGTCACCCCGTGGATTCTCGCGGTATGGAACCGGACGTTGTCCGGCCAAACGAAGCCAATTCTTGGGTTCATGGGTTCTTAAGTTCTTGTGTTCTAAGAATATACCACACTGCGAATCGTGGCTTCGTTGGCTTCGTGGCCGGTGTAGATGCGGTATTGGGCGATGGCCTGGCGGATGAACATTTCTGTGCCGTTGACGACGCGGCAGCCTGCGGCGGCGGCTTCTTTGAGGAAGCGGGTTTCGCGCGGGGTGTAGATGGTGTCGAAGACGGTCATGTGGGGTTTGAGCAATTCTGCCGGCAGGGGCGAGTCGTCCACATTGGGAGTCATGCCGATACTGGTGCAGTTGATGACGATATCGGCGTCGAGGGAGGCCAGCGACTCGAGGCCTGCACTGCGGCAGCGGTATTCTTCGGCCAGGTGTTTGGCCTTGCTTTCGGTACGGTTATAGATGGTCACTTCCGCGCCGGCATCGACCAGCCCGGCCACGACCGCCCGCGAGACACCGCCGGCCCCGATGACAGCGGCCTTCTTGCTGTGGAGCTGGTGGCGTTCGATGCCGAGTGCATCCGTCAGGGCGTCCATCGCCCAGATGTAGTCGGTGTTATAGGCGGTAATGATTCCATTACATCCGATTTTGAGCGTATTGGCGGCCCCGATGGTCACGGCCAGCGGCTCGACGTATTCTCCCTTGCCGCTGACATAGTTGATCGCGTGGGTCTTGTGGGGGATGGTAACGCTGAAGCCGGCAAAGTTCAGCCACGGCCTGCGGAGCACGTTGTCGAGAAATGCGTCCAGCCCCTCGCTTTCATCCTGCACCCAGAAGGGCAGATACAGGGCGTTGAGATTGTCTTTGGTAAAGCAGGCGTTATAGACGGCCGGACTGAGCGAGTGGCCGACCGGATCGCCGATGACGCCGAGGATTTCGGTGCCGGCGTTGATGCTGTCCCAGCGGAAGGATTGTTTGAGTTTCTGGACGGACCACTGGCCGGGCGCGGTGGCCTGCTGGTCGTCGAGTGCGGCGAAGGTCAGGAAGGCGCCGAGCTTTTTGGCCAGTATCCGGCTGACGGCTCCGGCCGGACCCATCGCGAAGGTGATGGTGTCGGCGTCTTTGTCTTTGAGCAGGTCGAAGGCCGCAAAGCAATCGTTGATGTGTTTGGCGGTGTAGATGAGCTTGGGGATTGCCTGCGGACAGGTGGTGCGGATGGATTCGTACAGCAGCGGCAGGTTGTCGAAGGTGCCCTCGAACTGGTGGGCCGACAGAATCAGCCGGGTCTGGGGGCGGGCGGCAAGGGCTGCGAGAATGGCCGCTTTGGTGCCGTCGATGAAGTTGGCGAATTCGCAATCGACGAACTCAACGCCGGCTTTGATGGCTTCGACGAGGATTTTGGTCCGGGTCCTCTGTGACCAGGTGCCGACGCCGCCTTCGGCCTTGTCCCGACAGGTCAGGATGGTTGGCAGGTGGGTCTGGCGGGCGGCCGCGAGGATGGGAGCGACGGCTTCGGGAATCAGGTTGTCCAGATAATCGACCCGCAATTCGAGCATCTCGGCGCCGGCCTGGGCGGCTTCAGCGATCCGCTGCTCGAACTGCGACAAATTCTGTCCAGAAATAGAAACTGCCAGATAAGTCATATCTCAAACTTATCTGGCAGTGTGCAAAACTTCAAGCAAAAAAGGGTTATGCCTTCTTTTCGGCATCCTTGTTTTCTTTGTCGCAGCCTTTATCGCCGCCGCAGCCTTCTTTCTTTTCCTTATCGCAGCCCTTGTCCTTGTTTTCCTTCTGGCAGGAGCCGCCGTCTTTCTTACAGCCGCCGTCTTTGGAACATGCAGCCATTGCAGAGCTGCCAGCGACCATTACCGCGACCAACAGTGTTATCAGCCAAGTTCTCATTGTTCAATCTCCTAAATTTAGGGGTTCATTGTCAAAAGAAACATCTCTTTCGTTGCTTTCACTACGGATACTATGCTAAATAAGTTCGGTATGCAGAATTATTTTTCTGCAGGCGTCGGAGGGTATTTAACCGAACAGCCATAAGGCTTTACCATAGGCGTAGTTACAGGCTTTCCGGCCAGCAGTTCATCAATGGCTTTTTCGACATAGTTGGTGTAGGTCTGGTTGGCGGGGGTCTTGCCGAGCGGGGCGTTATCGGCGGCACCGTGATAGACGATCCGGCCTTTGGCGTCGATGACATAGACGTGCGGGGTGGTCTTGGCGCCGTAGGCCTTGCCGGTCTTGCCGTCGGCATCCAGCAGGATGGCGTAGGGCAGTTTATGCTGGGCGACGAAATCCTGGTTGGCCTTGGCGGTGGCGTAATGGGTGCTGTTGACGGCAAACCAGACGACTTTCTGCTTGGCGTATTTGTCGGCCAGCTTCTTGAAGGTCTCGGCCTTGTAATGGGCTTGAACAAAGGGGCAGTCGTAGTTGAACCACTCGAGGACGACGATCTTGCCTTTGTAGTCGGCGAGCTTGACCTCTTTGCCATCCTGGCTGTTCAGGGTGAACATTGGGGCGGCATTGGGGTCTTTTTTGTCGGCCTTGTCGGGGGTGGTGTCAGTATCGGCAGCGGCAACAAAAGAACTGCCGCCGGCAGTTCTGTCGGCGGCAGGTTTGTCACTACAACCTTTTTTCTCCCCTCCACAGGCTGGATCCTGGTCCTGCGAATTCGTTAAGTTTGCGGCGGCTTTGTTAGACTCTTTTTTCTTTCCATCACACGCGGGTGTGTCACCTTTTTTCTTGTCGCAATCTGCATTATTATCGGCGCTGCTGGTACTGAAGGCCTGCGTATCCGTCATAAATGCGGACTTGTTGTCTTTATCTTTTTTATCGCCGCAGGTATCGGCGAAAGATTGTGCAGTCAGCAGCAAACCAACTGAAAGCAGACCGACTATCCAGAGGGTCTTTGTCTTCATGATTGGTTTCCTTTCACTGTCTGGGCGATTTGAGTCGCCCGGGCTATTCCATTGTCAAAAAGCAAATGCTTATGATGTCTTTATGCGCCGCCAGCGGGTGAAAAGTTCGGTAAAAAATGGAAAGTGCCTGAGAAACCGGGCTATGGGTGACGCAAGTGATTATAAAATATGTGCTTATGGAATATTTGCTGTGTGGAGCGTTTTGCGAGATGGGCGGGTTATTATTGAAGAGGAATTCTCCATCTTTACGATAACTAATAGATGTGTTTTTAGACGTTACTGAAAGGATATGCTGCTATGGTGTTGAGGAACGAAAAAATGAGGTTTTCCAGCAAAACAATCAGGGGTTTGATTGGTTTTGTGCTGTTTATCACAATAGTTGGGGCGCTGGCCGGGTGTACGGATCCGTACGCGCCGAAAATTGTCAGTCCCGTTGCAACGACGACGGAGGTTATCGGACATTCGGTACAGGGTCGGCCGATAGAGTGTCATCGGTTCGGGTCTGGGCCGGAGACGATATTGTTCCTGGCGTCGATACACGGCAGTGAGCCGGCGGGGACGCCGCTGATGTGGAAGCTGATTGACCAGATTCAGAAGGACCGGCGGCTGCTGAACGGCCGGACGATTCTGGTGGTGCCGGTGGCGAATCCGGATGGATATGCTGCGAAGATACGGGAGAATGTCAACGAGGTGGATTTGAACCGCAATTTCCCGGCGGATAACCGCATCAATATTACCGAATACGGGGCGCGGCCGCTGTCGGAGCCGGAGTCGAAGGCGCTGTATGATTTGGTGATGAGCAGTCGGCCGGCGCGGGTGGTGACGCTGCATCAGCCGCTCAAATGCATTGATTATGATGGGCCGGGGCAGGCGATTGCGGAGAATATTGGGCGGGTGATGCCGCTGCCGGTGACGAAGCTGGGGGCGCGGCCGGGGTCGATGGGGGCATACGTGGGCGAGACGCTGGGGATTCCGATTATCACGGTCGAACTGCTGGCGACGGATCATCGGCTGACGGCCGATGAACTGTGGGCGCGGTATGGACGCGGGCTGGTGGCGGCGATTGTGTATCCGGAAGTGCTGTATTGATTGTCGATTTGATGATGGATGATTTTTGATTTAAGAGAATAGAAATACAGGCTTAGAGCGGAGCGGGAGGAACGTAGCTGAAGCTTCCAGCTTCAGGGGATTGCGGTAAGAATAAAGTCCGAAGCAGGATGCTTCGACTACGCTGGAAAAATAAGAATACAAGGATACAAGAATATAAGAAGGCAGGAATTGACGATTTTCGATTGCAGATTGATGATTGAGGAAATTTTCAATTTTCCATTTTCGATTTTCCATTGCGGAAAGGGGAATTGAGGAATTAAAATTGAGAGTTGAGAATTGAGAAATAAAATTCAAGGGCGGAGGCTTGGGTTGCTGTTTGGCGGCGGGGGAAATGGGGCTTTCGGGCGAGAAAATAATGTGCAAAAGATTGTGTGTTGTTTTATAGAAGGGGCGACAGGATGAAAGAAAAACTTTTTGTTTGTGGTTTGATATGTTTTACTGCGGTGGGATTTATTTTTGCCAAGCTGCATCATAATGGATCTGTCATGGCGGAACGTGGTGGGAGAATTTGTAATCTGCAGGTCTGGAGGCAGGATTTGATGGAGTATCTTGAGCAGCATGACCGACCGGACAGCCTGTATGCGTATTGCTGTGCGCTTGGGGATATACCGTATCAAAAAATGCTGTCTGGACATGAAACGAAAGATACCGGGGAGCTTTTGAGTGACCCCAATCTGTTTGGGGCAGAAGTTGAGTATGCTTTCTATTCCAATCCGCAGGGGTGGTGCATCATCGAAAAAGGAGAAGGGTTTTATTGCAGGGATTTATTTATGATTGATGATCAGGGCAATGTGTATCAGATGAAGCGGCTTGGGGGGAAATTGAGGTGAGAAAAAACGGATGCCGGGCTTGTTGTGAGGAATTAATTATGATGCGAATAGTGATGATTTTGGCGATGGCTGTTGGCGGGGTGGGCCTTGTGGCGGGGGCAATGTCAGCGGGGGACGATGCCAAAATAAAAGAGGCGGAGGAGAAGCATGCGGTTCGTTTTGTGGGGGAGGAAAATCAAGTCTTAAGCATCCAACTGGAAGAATCGAATTCAGACGATCAGGACGCTTCAATCAAGGTGTATTCCGGCACTGCCCGAATTGCGGACTTTAACCTGGGCTGGGTGAAAAGCTTTTATTCACCTTATGTTTTACAAGCCGAGGGGATTGAGTCGCAAGTAGTTCTGGTTCCATATCTTGTTGCAAGTGGAACGGGATATGGTTATTATGAATGGCGTGCGATTCTGTCGGATCATGGCCGAATTCATTGTATCGATATGGGATTGCTGAGGTATCATTCGGTTTCCTGGGAAGAGTATGTTTTCGAAATCGGGCCGACATTAACCACAGGAGGGATTGGAAGCACCCCATGTTTTGCTTTTAAAATGAAAACACGAACAGAGATTGCAGAGGAAGATATTGAGGGAGTTCTTGTTTTGAAAATCATTCGGACGAAAAATGAACCTGTAGTTCAATTGATTCCTCGAAGCAAAAAGGATGCAATGGCCTGTTTGCGATTATATCAGAGCCATTTGGAGGAAGCGTTCCAATGGGCAGAAGAGAGGTTGCAAGTGATCATTCCGGAGGTGATAAAAAAATATCAGGATGGGAGCAAGAAGGGGCCGGATGAGGAGTTGGAGCGTGCAATTCGGAATTATTATGATGTTGATAAAGAAAATGGTAATTGATAAGTAGTGCATTTGTTTGCAAGGTAAAAGTTGCGTTGTAAAGAGCGATCTATGATGCGAAGAGTGATGATTTTGGCGATGGCTGTTGGCGGGGTGGTTCTTGTGGCGGGGGCGATGTCGGTGGGGGATGATGCCAAAATAAAAGAGGCGGAAGGGCTGCTGAGGCGGGCGGAGGAAATAGTCCTGCGGATTGAGAAGGCGACAGGATACAGGACGCCGCAGGGGTATGATGTGTCGGAACATGAGCAACTTCGGGCGGCAATTGAGGAAGTTGTGAGGTCGGTGGATTCTCCGGTCATCCTGCGCGAGGTTTTTTATACAGCCCGATTTCGCTATCAGAGCTGGTGTCGGGTCTGTGACCGCGGGCCGGAAACACGGGAAGGATCGGTCTTTGAGCTGGTGCAGTCAGGGGTGCTGGGGCGGCTGGCGGCGATTGGGTCGGAGTCATCATATCAGGTTCTGATGGATCTTTTTGTCGATACTGATTTGTCATGGGATGCCGCTGCGGCGTATGCTATCGGCGGCAGTATTACGCGGTGCGGAAAGGGGATTCTGCCGCATCTGGAACAATATGTCAAGCAGGGCGGACAGCGGGTGGAGCTTGCAAAAGAATTGATTGAATGCATTCGGGGAGATAAAATTTATGGGCTGTGAGATAAATAGGGTTAGACATGACTGTGTGTGGAATGAAAGCGGCTTGGGCGTAAGATACCGCATGGGCATAGCCCATCTTACAGGATTATGGTTCATCAGTATGCTGTCTATGCTGGCTGGGTGTGGAAGGCATCAATCCGCTTGTCTGGAGATATCGGGGCAGGAGGTTTTGTGCCGGGTGAGTGATTCGGAATCGACGATTACGGTCTATTGTGATGGGACGTATCGATGGCAGCAGGATTACGGGGTGCCGCGAATGCGTGCCGGACGTGTGCCGGCGGAGTATCTGGCGATGATTAAGGCGTCTGTGGGGCAGGATCGTCGTTTTCGTGATGTGGGCGGAGTGCCGGTATATACATATTCGAATGCCGACAGCTTTAGCGCTCATCCGCAGGGCGTGGGGGAACTGCTGGGGTATGTGTGGCAGGAGCAAGGCGGGGAAGGGCATTGAATAAAAATCGCGTGGGCTGGTGAAAAAGCATGAAATGTCAGTCAGGCCGAAGGGTGTGAATGTGTCGCCCCGCTGGGGCTTGGGGGGCGAGAGAGAGCTTTCCGGGCGTTTCCACGCCCGGCTATTTTGTTGCGTTCCTCCGGAACTCAAAAACAATGAGTCCGGCTGCACGGTGAGAAAAATGAGCGTAGCTGAAGCTTCCAGCTTCAGGGGATTGCGGTAAGAATAAAGACCGAAGCAGGATGCTTCGGCTACGTTGCAAAAAATGCGTGGGCATGGCCATCCGACGGGACTGACGGTTATTGTCACGGTCCAAATAGAGAGGAAAGCAGCATGAAACCCGAACAATTTGTCAAGACAATTTATCTTGGAGACAGGGCGGTCAAGAAAATTGAAATTGATGGATGGAATAAAACGGTAAAAATACAAGTGGATGAAATATCAAGGATTAGGGATTCTTCTGGACACTGGGAATGCTATAATGATGAAAATATTACCGATGGATATATGGTATTTGAAAATGTTTCTTCTTTCACCATGAATCCACAAGGATATTTACCAAATGATTGGATAGATATCATATCTGTTATTGAATATGAAAAGATATTCGAATTTACTATCTCTGTAGGACATGCTGGGATTATCGATGGCAAGGACAAATGTGTAGAAATTACACTTTCGATAAAAGCTGAACAATTTTACTTAGAGGATCCTAAAAAACCTGACGTTAAGATTTGTGAATAAAAACTGCGTGGGCATGGCCCACCCTGATAAAAAAGGCTGTTAGAGTGGCTGAATAGCCAGAATAAGGACTGAATGATGACAACGACACAAGGCAAGACGCCGGCGCAGAGCGCGGTTTTGACCCGTTATATGGTGATGCCGCAGGATGCCAACCCGTTCGGGACGGCGTTCGGCGGGGTGATTATGAGCTGGATGGATATGGTGGGGTCGATGGCAGCGCAGCGGCACTGCGGGACGGAGGTGGTGACGGCCGGCATCGATTCGCTGGCGTTTGAACAGCCTGTCCGCATCGGGGACCAGGTGGTGCTGATGGCGATGGTCAATTATGTGGGCAAGACGTCGCTGGAGGTGGGGGTGCGGGTAGTGCGGGAGGACCTGACGACCGGGGTGCAGACGGCGGCGACACGGGCGTACTTGACCTTTGTGGCGGTGGATAAGCAGCACCGTCCGATTGCGGCCCCGCCGATTGTCCCGCAGACCGAGGAAGAAAAGCGTCGGTGGCTGAATGCGGCCATCCGGGTGAAGGCACGCAAGGAACTGCGGGCGAAGGTCCGGTCGGCGGCGGGGGGCGATTCGTTGAAAAATATGTGATAGAGAGATAAAAATATACAGGTATACAAGTATGCAAGGGGAAAATTCTAAATTCGAAGCACGAAATTCGTAAAGTTCATAGTTCGTAGCTCGTAGAATAGCTGGATTCCCGCCTCCGCGGGAATGACAAACAGCACAAGAAAATGGTTTACCAGGAAGAGCAGGAAGGACATGAAGTGAGACAATTGAGTTTAATGGCTAATGTTAAGGGTTTGATTTGTAACCAGAAAAACAAACTCTTTTCTTCTAGGGCTTCATGAACTTCATGGTGAACAGAAAAGATTTTAAGGGAGTGGGATTTGGATATGAGCGATGGGAAGGAAATTCGAGAGGAAGTGCGGTTCGATGCCCAGGCCCGGGGCGGCGGGTGGCGGGGCTGGCTGGGCAAGGCCGTTGGGATTTGCCGGGAGCATCCCTGGGTGTTGGCGATATATATTGCGGCCCTGCTGGCGGATGGGATCAGTACGATATATTTTATGCTGCATGAAGGGTCGGAGGCGGAACTGCACCCGGTGGTGAATCTGGTGTCGCGGATTGCCGGGCCTGTGCTGGGGCCGCTGATCGGGGTTGCGAGCAAGGCGATTGCGGGGATTATCGTCGCTGCTTACTGGAGGCGGATTGCATTTTTTATTTTACTGACGGTCAGTGTGATGTCCTGCTGGGCGGCATGGTATAATTTCTGGGGCTGGCAAGTGTATGAGCCGAATATTCATCGGTGGTGGCCGGTGAAATAAAGAGTAAGGTTAGGCTACAATAATTCGCACCCAAGGGCTAATAATACAGAGTATGCGAAACCGGACAGGGTAAAAAAATGAGTGGTATTTTCTGGGGTGGATTCATCCGGAAACGGCTTGTACACCCATATCGATGATCAGAGCGAACCCCATTTTATATATTTACTCCGGCCGGGAACTTTGGGGATAAGCACTATTTTTGTGGGATTATGCGTCGGGAAAGGAAAATATTGGGGTGAGGAGCAAGAATATGGGTCATAATCTATCGTGTACATAGTATATAATTTAAGGTTTATGATTGTCCGTAAATACTTGTGCCGGGAGCAGCGATGGGAATATCTTGCTTGACTTTGGCAGGCCGGGCGGGGAAAATAACTCTTTCGTACCTATAGCGTCAATAACTAAAAAATACTTTTCGAAAGGAAACAAACGTATGAAGTTTTTGGTGGCGTTACTGCTGAGTGCGGTGCTGGCGATGGGGGGATCCGTGATCGCAGCGGAAAACAAGACGGAAAAGCCTGCCGACCCCGCGGCCAAGACTGATGCGAAAGCCGAAACCAAGAAGGACGAAGCTCCTGCCAAGGCAGCAGTCGATCCGGAAAAGACCATTGTGAAGGTCAACGGTAAGGACATTAAAGAAAAGACGATTGCCCCGGAAATCAATGCACGGCTGGAAGCCCAGGTTCAGAAGATGGCTTCGATGGGCTGGCCGATGAACGATGAGACCCGCGCGATGATGCGTGAACAGATGCGCGACGGTGTGGTGGATATGCTGATCGAAAAGCAGCTTATCGGCGAGACATTGAAGGAAAAGAAAATCGAAGTCAAGGATGCCGATGTGGACGCCCGGTTTGATGAGATGGTCAAGGAATCCGGCAAGACCGCTGAAGAAGTGGATGCCGAACTGGCCAAGATGGGTGTGACCAAAGCGAATATCAAAGAGCAGATTCGCCTGCAGGCCGGCATCGAAAAGCTGTTTGAAGCGGATTCGTCCTACAAGGCGATCAGTGACGAGGATGCCAAGAAGTTCTACGATGAGAACCCGAAGTATTTCCAGCAGGCCGAACAGGTCCAGGCCAGCCATATCCTGATTAAGGTGGATGAGAAGGCCGATGAAGCGACCAAGAAGGCCGCCAAAGCCAAATGTGAAGACCTGCTCAAGAAGGTCAAAGCCGGCGGCGATTTCGCAGCCCTGGCCAAAGAGAATTCCGATTGCCCGAGCAAAGAACGCGGCGGCGACCTGGGATTGTTCGGCAAAGGCCAGATGGTGCCGCAGTTTGAACAGGCTGCATTTGCCATGAAAGTCGGCGATGTCAGTGATATCGTCGAGACCCAGTTCGGTTATCACATCATCAAGCTGACCGATAAAAAGGAAGCCAAGACGGAAGGCTTTGCTGATGCGAAGGCCAATATCGTCAAGAACCTCAAGAATCAGAATATGGGGCAGTTCTTCAATAAGCTGCGTCAGGACCTGAAGGACAAGGCCAAACTGGAATGGTCCGCCGAAGAAAAGGCTCGCCGGGAAGCCAAGGAAAAAGAAAAACAGCAGCAGATGGAAGTTCCCGCAATGCCGGCTCAGCCAGAAAAATAAGTTTCATAATGTGATGGATTTCAGGCCGTCGGGGCAGACATTGTCCCGGCGGCTTTTTTTTGTTGAAATGGGGTTGGATTGAGGGATTGACGATAATGGACGTCCTATAAATTTTTCCACACCCCCATTTTCAGGCTAAAAACGTGGGTGGAAAAGTAAAAATACGTAGTTTCCCCAATAGACAGAGGTTGGGGTGTTTTTGTAAAATAAGGGTAAGCTTCGGAGCGTAGAGGTGATGAAAATCGCTGGATGGGAGAAAGTGTCCTTCGTTGTTTTCATGCCGGAAAGTCGCTCAAAATAGTCTTGAATATGGAGATGCAGATTTTGGGGTCGCATGGAAGATACCCTGTGGCTGTGGTCTGTATTTGAGGGAATATCACTGTCGATTTAAAACTGTTGCCATGTGGGCGACAGAGGTAGAGAGTGTTTTGGAAAGGGAAAAACATGAAAAAACTTGCATTGTTAATTTTGCTTGCCGCACTTGTTGTGCCGGCGATGGCAGCGCCGACTTTGGTGACTAACGGCAGTTTTGAGACTGCATCGGTCATTCCGGGCTCTTTTAGAACTTTAGGCAATGGATCCACGGAGATTACCGGCTGGACAGTAATCGGAACGATCGGATATGTCGATGACATCGATTATATTGGCAGCTACTGGACAGCGGCGGATGGCACGCGGAGCATTGACCTCAACGGCTCCAATGTTGCCGGTGGGGTGCAACAAGCCCTGACAACGGTTCCCGGCCAGCGGTATGAAGTCCACTTTTCTATGTCTGGAAATCCGGCTGGACAGCCAACGAAAAAGAGCCTGACCGTTTCTGCGGATGGGGAAAGTTCACTGTTTGATTATACTGTGACAGGAAGTTTATCCAACATGAAATGGGTGTCCAATGTTTGGTATTTTACGGCCACTGATAATAGTACCCTTCTAACGTTCCAATCCGCGATTCCAGGTTCCTTTGGTCCGGCTTTGGATAACGTTGCAGTATATGCCGTTCCGGCTCCCGGTGCGATTCTGCTGGGGGCCATGGGGACGAGTCTGGTTGGCTGGCTGCGTCGCCGTCGGAGTCTGTAATAGGTCGAATCCGTTTGTAATTTAAAAGAAATGATTACAGGGCCGACGGAGATGCGTTCTCCGCTCGGCCTTTTTCTGTTTTGCAGATAATTGA
>JBDKVE010000022.1:0-4701 GCA_039679345.1 Anaerohalosphaeraceae bacterium | reverse complement strand
CAATGGCACCGATCTTACCCGTGCCGACAATGCCCACCGGGGTCTGGTACATATCAAATCCCAGCAGGCCCTCCAGCGAAAAATTGCCTTCACGAACACGTGCGTGTGCTTTGTGGGTACAGCGATTCAACGCCAGTATCAGGGCGATAGCATGCTCGGCTACGGCATAAGGTGAATAGGCCGGAACACGTACCACCGAAAGCCCCAGCTTCTCGGCCGTATCCAGTTCCACGTTATTGAATCCGGCACATCGCAGGGCAATTAGCCGGACTCCCAGCTCTGCCAGCCGAGTCAATACCGGAGCATCCAGGACATCATTTACAAAGACACATACGGCCTGACAGCCTTTAGCAAGTTCTGCTGTATCAGGCCCCAGCCGTTGTTCTAAATAGGTTATTTCCTGGCCAAACGCTTTATTGGCCATCTCGAAATATCGCTGAGTATAGGGTTTATTGCTGTATAATGTGATCTTCATAGCTGCACCTCTGTTAGTCATACGTATTTCTACCCGGTTTGTTTATGGAATGCTATATACGTCAGAAAAAGATTTTTTGAAAATAAATTATTTTGGGGATTGACCTGAAATGATATTTTTTGTATAGTTGTTTCTATGAATAGAAACAATGTACATCATGTTGCATATTTTGGCTGGTGGCGCCCTGTTGGATAAGCCGGCAGGACACGATGTTTCTATAACATAAAATTCGAAATGACGACCTGAAGGCTCGAAAAAGCGTTCAGGTTTTTTTTATTGACACAATCGCTACAACATACATAAGGTCTTTAATATGAACGAGTTACAAAAACGAATCCAGCAGGCCAGGCCGGGGCAAATTATTCCTATCGTACGGGAAATCGACATCCGGTGTCCGGTAGAGTACTTTGCCCGGCTGACCGACTACGGCCGGAGAAAACATAGCTGCTTGTTTGAATCAAGAGATTATTTGTCGGGAAGCGGTGCGGGCGAACTGACCTTTGCCACGGCACAACCGGCCCTTTATTTAACCGGCAAAGGCACACAATTTCGAATCGAAGCGTTAACTCCTGCAGGTAGGCGAATCCTGAGGTATCTCGCTTCAAATCCCAGGCGTTTTTCTTTTTGTGACCTGATTTCGTTTGAACAGGATCGGATCGTAGGCTCGTTCAGGCAGCCTCAGCAAACCATCGATGAACAGAGCCGCCTGAAAAGCACCAACCAGATGGATGTCATTCGTGCCGTGGCGTTTGCCTTCGAACTGGCCAGCAAGCCCTTCCGTATTACCTGCGGCCTGCTGGGGGCGCTGAGTTATGATTTTATCGACCAGTTTGAAAAATTGCCGGCAAGCAGCAGCGATATCCTTGGAAATCCGGATTACGAGTTGTATTTCGCCGACAACATCTTCCTGATGGATCATAAAAAAGGACAGGGCTTTGTCGTAGTTAACGCAGTTGTGACCAATGGCGACCGGGACCAGATTTATCAGGAGGCCATGGATACGTTTGATTTTTATACGAACAAAGTGCACGACGATATGCCTCAGCCCAAGCCCTGCACCGCCCCCCTGCCCGGCCCCAATTCCGACACATCGCAGCAGGACTATGAAAACATGGTACTGAAAGCCAAACAGCACATTGTTGATGGTGATATCTTTCAGGTTGTTTTGAGCCGGACGCACATTGAACCCTGTCCTGCCGAAGCGCTTGACGTCTATCGCAAGCTGCGAAAGCTCAATCCGTCGCCTTATATGTTTTATCTGAATACGGACAATACCGTGCTGATGGGAGCCAGCCCTGAATTGAATCTGCGGGTTAATGGTTCATCTGACCGTGTAGTGGAAATCCGCCCCATCGCCGGTACCAAACCACGCGGCCGGGTGAATAACAAAATTGATCCCGATATGGATATGCGTTACGAAGCAGAACTGAAACTGGACCGCAAGGAACTGGCCGAACACATGATGCTGGTTGACCTGGCCCGCAACGATATCGCCCGCGTATCAAACCCCGGCAGCCGGGCTGTCAATGAGATGCTGACTGTCGAAAAATATGAATCCGTCATGCACTTGGTCAGTAATGTCCGCGGTATCCTTCGCAAAGACCTCGACGCACTCAGCGCCTATCTGGCTACCATGAATATGGGAACGCTGACAGGAGCGCCAAAAATCGAGGCCATGAAAATCATTCGCAATCTCGAAAATACCAAGCGAGGCTATTATGGCGGCGCGGTCATGTATCTGACGGTGGACGGCCAGTTTGACAGTTGCATCACCATTCGCAGCATGCAGATACGCGACCACAAGGCCTATATCCGCGCCGGTGCGGGAATCGTTCACGACAGCGTCCCCAAAACCGAATATGAAGAAACCGTTCACAAAGCCGGCTCGTGTCTGAAGGCCATTCGCAGTGCCATCGAAGACATCGGAAAACCGCAGAGACAATAAGGAAATCCCAATGGAAAAACCAACTGTTCGAGTCCTGTTTATCGATAACTTTGATTCATTTACCTATAACCTGGTCGATGAATTTGCCAAGCGAAACTGCCCTACCAAGGTCTATCGGGCCGATACGCCGCTGGAGGAATTGAAGAAGGCCTCTGTGGAGTTTAAGGCCCAGTTGCTGGTCTTGTCGCCCGGGCCGGGCAATCCCGACACGGCCGGTGTAACCCTGGCGGCGATTGATGCCTTTAAAGGACAATTCCCCATTTTGGGAGTCTGCCTTGGCCATCAGGCAATTGTCCAGTATTTTGGCGGCGTAATCAGTCATGCCCCGGAAGTCATGCACGGGAAACCATCTCGTATTAGTCACAATGGACGAGGGCTTTTTGAAGGTCTTGAAAATCCCCTGCAGGTCGGACGCTATCACAGCCTTGCCGCAGCAAAAATGCCGGACTGTATGGAGTCCACTGCGGAGTTTGAAGGGATTGTCATGGGAGCTAATCACAAAACGCTGCCGATCTACGGGGTCCAGTTTCACCCGGAAAGTATCCTGACTCCAACCGGCGGACGGATTATCGAAAATATGTTGGGCATCGCATCATCATTCAAACAAAACCAATAATGTGTTGGAGTCTCAAAGATGAAGAAAATTACCGAGTATCTCGAAATTATTCTGGAAGGAAAAGATCTGAGCTTTGATCAGGCCCAGACCTTGCTGGATCTCATTTTTACCGGCGAGGTCCCGCCGTTGCAGGTGGCGGCGTTTCTGGCGGCGATGCGGGTCAAAAAGGCCGCTGTCAGTGAACTGGCCGGCCTGGCCTCCTCGCTGCGGAATCATGCCGTTAAGGTCGAAACCGGGCTGGATAATATGGTGGATACGTGCGGTACGGGCGGTGCGGCCATGAAAACCTTTAATATTTCCACAGCAGCCGCTCTGGTAGCTGCCGGGGCCGGGGTGTATGTTGCTAAGCACGGCAATCGCGCCATCACCAGCACCTGCGGTTCAGCGGATGTGTTAACCGCCCTGGGAGTCAACATCGCTCCCGGGCCGGAAAAAGTGGCCCAGTGCATTCGTCAGGCCCATATCGGTTTTATGTTTGCACCCCAGTTTCACCCGGCCATGAAGCATGTCCAGCCGGTGCGCCAATCTCTCGATTTTCGGACCGCCTTTAATATCCTCGGACCGCTGGCCAACCCGGCCAGGGCAACCGCTCAGGTCATGGGGGTTTCGGACGAATCGTTAATGCCGCGCATTACCGAAACCCTGAAGGTTCTGGGGGTGAAACGTGCCATCGTGGTCCATAGCTGCGGCTTGGACGAAATCAGCACAATGAGTCCCAGCAACATGATTCACCTGGAAAATGGACAATTCCGTAATGAAAGGTTTGACCCGGTTTACCTGGGAATACAAAGAGCTGATTATAACGATTTGATGGGAGGAGAGGCCGAAACAAACGCCCACATCGTTAAAGATATTATTACCGGCAACCAGACCGGCCCGCGAAAAGATATTGTGGTATTAAACGCCGCGGCGGCTATAATGGTTGCAGGTCTGGCAAAGGATTTTGCCGAAGGCATTGAACTGGCAGATAAATCCATCCACAGCGGGTCGGCGGCCAAATGCCTCGAACAGTTAGTTGCTATCAGCAACAGTTGAAAGCTCAGGAGACAACAGCATAATGTTATCGATTAAAGTCAAAATCTGCGGAATTACCAACAGCGAGGATGCCCTTGCTGCGGTTAAAATGGGGGCGGATATGCTGGGATTTAATTTCTATGAAAAAAGTCCCCGCTATGTACCTTACGAACAAGCTATCGATATTCTTAAGAAAATACCGACATCCATCGATACCGTTGGGGTATTTGTCAATCCTACCCCCAGTGAACTAAAACGAATTGTGGAAGGCGGTTTTTTAAACTGGATACAGCTCCATGGCGATGAGACGCCGGAATTCTGCCGTTCGCTGACATGGACCAATGCCCGCCTGATTAAGGCTATTCGGGTCAAAACCGCCGAGGATATTCAGAGGGCCTATCTTTATCCGGTCGATGCTATTTTATTGGATTCCTACGATAAAAATATCTATGGCGGTACGGGTAAACCTTTCGACTGGTCGATGATTGGAAACCTTCACCGCAGATTATTTCTTGCCGGAGGTATCAATCCCGATAACGCGGTTCAGGCAATTCAGATAGGCATTTATTGCATCGACGTCTGCAGCGGCATCGAATCGGCTCCCGGTAAAAAAGACCATACCAAGAGGAAACAGGTATTTGATAACATCCA
>JBDKVE010000021.1:0-21356 GCA_039679345.1 Anaerohalosphaeraceae bacterium | reverse complement strand
CTCCGTCAGACTGTGCCACCCGTTACCCCACCACATCGTAATGTGAGGAAGTGTGGCACGGTCAAGCGCCGCTTGGCCGTGCCACGTCATCCCGTGCCCTCCCATTGTTATTCCCGCTCCCCTTGTCATTCCCGCAAAAGCGGGAATCCATTTATTTTAGATTTTTCCTTTTTTGATTTTTGAATCTGTTTCGTATTTCGTGCTTCGAATTTCGGATTTTTCATCCCTTGTATACCTATATACCTATATACCTAAATTTATTCCGCTTCCACACACCGCCCCTGTGCCCACTCATACAGGGCCAGCATCTTTTCGCGCATCGTCACCGACAGCGGCGGCGATTCCCTCAGCGCCGTCACAACCATATCCGTCGAAAGCTCAGCCTTGCCGCCATAACACTCATGCAGCGCCGAGACCACCGCCTGCTCGATTTCCGCCCCGCTATAGCCTTCCGACGCCCGCGACAGAGCATCCATATCGAATTGCTCCGCATTCCGTTTTCGTTTGGCCAGGTGAATCCGGAAAATCTCCTTGCGGGCCTCCGCCCCCGGCAAGCCTACAAAAAAGATCTCGTCAAATCGTCCCTTGCGCAGCAGCTCCGGCGGCAGCGCCTCGATATCATTGGCCGTCGCCACCACAAACACCGACTCCCGATGCTCCTGCATCCAGGTCAGCAGCGTCCCGAACATCCGCTTGCTCAGGCCACCATCGGTGCTCTGGCTGGCCGCCGAGGCAAATCCCTTTTCAATCTCGTCAATCCACAAAATCGCCGGCGCCATCGCCTCGATCTGCTTGAGCGCCTGCCGCAGATTCTTTTCCGACTGGCCCACATAGCTGTTAAACAAGGCACTCGGGTCCATCCGATACAGCGGCTGCTGCCAGGCCGTGGCAATCGCCTTGGCACACAGGCTCTTGCCCGCCCCCTGCACCCCCAGAATCATCACCCCCCGCGGCGGCGTAATCCCGAACTGAGTCGCTTCCTCCCGAAACGCGTTCTGCCGAAGCAGAAGCCAGCGTTTGAGATTGGCCATGCCCCCGATTTCATCCATATCCAGCGGCGCCTCGACATATTCCAGCAGCCCATCCGACCGAATCATCATCCGCTTGCCCGCCAGAATCTTGTTGACGTCCTTATCGTTGAATCGCTTATCCACCGACACCGCATCATAAATCAACTGGCGCGCCTGCCGCAGCGACAGCCCCCGCAGGTTGCGGATAATCGCCGCAAGGCCGTTTTTGGTAATGCCGATTTGCAGCGGCGTCTTGTCGTGGATTTCCCGCAGCGTCGTGCGAATCAGGTTATCCAGCTCCTTTTCCCCCGGCAGCGACAGTTCAAACTCCCGCGCATACGACTTGACCACCGCCGGCAGCACATCCTCACTGTCCACCAGCACCAGCACACTGCCATGAAAGCTGATGGTATGAATCGTATCCCGCAGAATCCGCAGCGTGGTATTGACGCACAGAAATTTCCCCAAATCCAGCGCCACGCAAAATGTCTTCGGCGGCGCCTGACAGAACATCTCCAGCCCCTGCTCCGGCGTCTTCTGTTCCTGCTCGCCGAAACTGGGCAGCACCGGGAAAAAGCCATCCCGAATCCCCCGCCCCACCGACCAGATCTGCATCTTGTATTCCAGCTTCTCGGCCGCGTGACGAATCACCTCCAGCGCCTCGTACTCCTCGTGCGTGACAATGGAAATACAGCTATATCCCTGTCCGATTACCTCAATAAAACGACTTACATCATCCATAGTTCAGCTCCAGACAAATATCTCTCCTGTTGTCTGTAAGTTTATCCATTTTTCGCCTCTGGACAAGTCTTATCTGATATTTATTCCACCCTCAGGATTCAGCCGGCCCGGATTGGTTTCCTATTCGAAACCGATTGACATAATCAAGACTTTAATCGAATACACCAGATCAAGGCCCGATAACAATCATAGTCTGTTTTGCATAAGTCATGGACTGTCAAATGATTCAGTATTTATACGGGTAACACATAAGAATTAGTCCCTAATTTATTCACAGTTTGTCAGAATTCAATCATCCTCCCCGCTGTCTTCGCCGAAGTACCCCGTGCATGATAAAGGACTTGTTGCCCTCTAAAGAACACCAGTCAGACAAATAACAGGTATTATTTGTTTAAGGATTTACCCTGATGAGACAAACCACCACCAGTATGCGCAAGAAGATGACTGCCATTGGGATCATGACACTCGTGATTTTTGTTGGGTATGCATTGATTTCCTTTCATACATTAAACACCCTTCGCGTTAACGGCAACATGTACAAACGCATCGTCCAGGGCAAGGATATTATCGCTGATATTCTCCCCCCGCCGGAATACATCGTGGAGTCCTATCTGGTCGTACTGCAAATGCTGGGAACGACCTCCCCGGAAAATCTGAATGTCCTTATTGAAAAGGAAAACATGCTATATAAAGACTATCAAACACGCCACCAGTTCTGGACCGACACCCTCGACGATGACCCCATGAAAACAGCACTGGTCGATGAATCCTATCAGTCTGCGATGAATTTCTACCAGCAGGTTCATGATAAATTGATGCCGGCGGTCAAAAACGGCGATTACGACACCGCCCGCACGCTGGCCTATGGCCCCATTCGCGACGCCTACGAAACACACCGCAGTGCTATTGATTCGGTCGTGCAGATGGCCACCCAGCGCAACACAGACGACGAAAGGACTGCTGCCGGAATCATCCGCAGCCGAACCATCCTGATGATATCACTGCTGGCTGGAGGCACTGTCCTGCTGGCCGGCTACATCATCTGGATTACACGGGGACTGGTGCGGTCTCTATCGGCCGTCACCCAAAACATCCGCAGCAGTTCCGACCAGATCGCCGCTGCTGCCTCTGAAGTCTCCGGCCACTCGCAATCTCTGGCCAACGCCACGACCGAACAGGCAGCAGGGCTTGAAGAAACCTCTGCCAGCCTCGAAGAAATGTCCTCGATGACCCGGCAGAACGCCGACAATGCCAAACAAGCCAATACCCTTGCCGCTGAGGCCAGAAAAGCCGCCAATAACGGCTCTGAAGCAATGAATCAGATGGCCCAGGCAATCGGTGATATCCGCAAATCCTCCGATGAAACCGCCAAAATCCTGAAAGTGATTGATGAAATCGCCTTCCAGACTAACCTGCTGGCCCTGAATGCCGCTGTCGAAGCAGCCCGTGCCGGTGAAGCAGGCAAAGGCTTTGCCGTCGTCGCCGAAGAAGTCCGTAACCTGGCCATGCGTTCAGCCGAGGCCGCCAAAAACACCGCCGGTCTGATTGAACAATCCGTCAGCTATGCCCGCAACGGCGTCGCCATCTGCGGCCAGGTCAAGACGGCGCTCGACGAAATCGTCGCCGGGATCGCCAAAACCACCGATCTGGTCGGCGAAATCGCCGCCGGCAGCAATGAACAGGCTCAGGGTGTCGGGCAAATCAGTCAGGCCGTCTCCCAGATGGGCAATACCACCCAGCAGAATGCCTCCGTCGCCCAGAGCAGCGCCTCGGCAGCCGAGCAACTCAACGCCCAGGCCGGACGCCTCAATGAAGTCATCAGTCAACTGGAAACCATCGCCGGGATGACAAGCCGGCCATCCGCCGAGCGCAGCGTCCCAGCCGCCAAAACCCTGTCGCCTTCGGACAGCCTGTATCACCAGATTGCAGAGGCTGCACCGACTCGGCCCAGGGTGCACGTCTAAATCCTTAGCCTTAATAGTTTTATCCAAAAGCCTGAACCGTACGTTCAGGCTTTTTTATTGGATAAAAAACAGGCAGGAATTTCTTAAAAAAGACTGGTTTTCACCGCATTAAATGGATATACTATTGCGCTTTCCGTAGGTACTATTTAATGGTATGGTGGTCCATCCCCATACTGTGGAAAGGTAACAAAAATGAAAGTGCTCGTAATTAACGCGGGAAGCAGTTCCATCAAATATCAATTATTTGATATGCCCGCAGGCAGTGTCCCCGCCAAAGGAATGATCGAACGCATAGGCGAGGCCCAGTCGCAACTCACTCACAAGTACGACGGCAAGACCCACAATGCCGCCGTCACCGCCAAAGACCACGAACAGGGCATGCAGGTCATCCTCCAGACCCTGGCCGACCCGACCATTGGGGTCGTCAAAAAGGTCTCCGAAATTCATGCTGTCGGCCACCGCGTCGTTCACGGCGGCGAGGAATTCACCGGCTCGGTCATCATTTCTGATCAGGTTGTCGGTTCCATTGAACGTTTCGCCGACCTGGCCCCCCTGCATAACCCGCCGAATCTGACCGGTATCCGCGCCGCGATGCACGCCCTGCCCGACGCCGTCCAGGTCGCCTGCTTCGACACGGCCTTCCATACAACCATCCCGCCGGTCGCGTATATCTACGGCCTGCCGTATGACATTTATGAAAAATACCGCGTCCGCCGCTACGGCTTCCACGGCACCAGCCATCGCTTTGTCGCCCGGCGCTGCGCTAAACTGATGGACATCGATAAGACCAAAGCCAATATCATCACCTGCCACCTCGGCAACGGCTGCTCCATTACCGCTGTCAAAGAAGGCAAGAGCGTCGATACCTCCATGGGCCTGACCCCACTGGAAGGCGTCGTCATGGGAACCCGCTGCGGCGATATCGACCCGGCCATCCTGTTTTACCTGGCCGACAAAGGCTACGACATCAAAAAACTCAACGCCATGTGCAACAAGCAGAGCGGTCTGCTGGGCATCTCCGGCGCCTCCAACGACATGCGCAACCTGCTCGAACTCAGCGCCCAGGGCAACGAACGGGCCAAACTGGCCATCGATATCTTTATTTATCGCATCAAAAAGTACGTCGGCACCTACACCGCCGTCCTCGGCAGGCTCGATGCGGTCGTCTTCACCGGCGGAATCGGCGAAAACAACGCCTTCATCCGCAAAGAAGTCTGCTCCGGCCAGACCCAGATTGGCATCGACATCTGCGACAAACGCAATGAAGCCAAAGAGCCGAAAGAACGCCTCATCAGCAAAGACAACAGCCGCGTCAGCGTCTTCGTCATCCCCACCGACGAAGAACGCGCCATCGCCGGCGACACCTACGACCTGGCCAAATAACTCCCGGATACATCTAAAATGCGTACGGGCGGACCTGTGTGTCCGCCCCTTTTTATTTTTCCGATTCAATCGCAAAGATAAACCTGTGTGTCCACCCTTTTCCTCCTATATCCCCAACGCCTGCTTTTTCATGATTTCCTCTTTGGCCCTCGCCACAGATACACCACAAACGACCACAGGCCCGAAAACTTGTATTCACCATCTACGTAATGTTCGATTACATAAAACGCAAAATAATAAAACCGCGCAAAGCACCACACCGCCAGCGCCAGCAGCCCCGCCGCCTTCCACGTCGGGCACTCAATAATCAGGATTGCCGACGCCATCAGCCCCATCACCAGAAACAAAAACCCCTTCAGGTAAATCCATCGTTTATCTTTTAAATCCCGCACGGGCTGAACTCCTTTGAATTGTGGAACCTCTTTTCGTCTTTCCATCTCAGGCTTCATATAATTTTAGATGCAGCCAGTTTACTGATTCACAACCAGAAAAAAACCGGTCAGTGGAATTTTCTCAAAAATTCTATCTGCCTCAATATCCTGCCGCCCAACAAGCGGGTCGCCAACATGATACATTTCTCCGACCTTATCCAGAATCGTAATAAAATGTCCCACCCCCATATCAATCCCCGCAATCGCCGGATACGGCAGGGTTTCCGGCCGCCCATCGTAAATCACAAATTCACAGACAAGCCCCCTTTTTCGCAGCGCCTGTGCAATATACCAGATTTCCGTTCCGCCGACATACGAAAAACATTCCCGGGCGATTTCCTGTTCCGTGGCCGCAATCCCAAAATGCCGCAGGAGGTTTACCGCACAGGCCGGGCCGCAGGTGGCATTGGAACTCTGCAATGTGATTTCCCCATCGGATTTTTCTTCGAGCGATGCATAATCCAGCGGTGCCAGGATTGGTTTCAGGAAAGGGATACTAACGGCAATCAGCATTAATGTAAAAATAAATGGACGTGACACCAGTCGGGCTTTTCCGCCCACGGACGCCAGGATTCCTGCCGGCAGCCCGATTCCCGCCAGCAGCAGTTCGGTATAGGCAATGGAGCGAAACTGATAAAACCACGCCAGTTGATCAAGAATGTGAAAGTAATAGACAATCATCAGCGTCCCCGGCCCCGCGGCCAGAAGGCAAAGCAGCAAAAATAGCCCCTTGCCCCGCCGTGACTGGATTTTCTGCCAGATTTGCTGACTGACAAAAAACAGCCCAATCGAAATCCCCAGACACGGAATAAACAGCCAGTTGAAATTCATCGTTCACGCTTCCTTGCCATTCAGATCTATCGTCTCTTTAATATCTGCCCATAATGTTCTGCATGAAAACCCGTCGGCTGCCCTCAGTGGGCAATCTCCCGTAATTGCTCCGCTCATTCCGGCCTGAAAGGCCAGTCTATAACAGCCCAGGGCCGCGCCCTGGGTCTCCGGCCCTCCCAAATCACCCACGCCCTTCATGGCCAATCACTTTCACATCCACCCTAAAGGACAATTATTTCCTGGCCTCCACCAGCCGTCGAGTCAGCAGATACGCCACGAACAAAATCATAAATCCCATCACACCGAAGCTGCCGTCAAGCACACGCCAGAATACCGGAACACCCCGCATCGGCCCCACCACCCATGGCAGCACCGCCGCCAGCACGCAGGCTGCCAGATATACCTGAATAATCCACACATTCCGGACAGGATCCTTAATCGCCCCCACAATAAACAGGGCAAACACAATACAGGCATACGACAGCCAGTCCATGCAGTAAGCCATCACCGGATACGCCCGATAGGTCTCGGTGATGCTGACATGCAGGGTGTCAATCCAGGTCGAAACCACCGGCAGGGTCTGGGCCATCCACGTCCCCCGGCCAAGATATTTGACAAACAAGGCCGTCTCCACCTCCACAAACACCACCGTATGCAGCCCGAACAGTATCCCCAGAAAAAATAATACCAGACAAACACGAATCACCCGCAGCGTTTTCTTTGCATCCATAAGATTTGCTTTCAAATTATTAATGCAATTAGGTATTTGCTTTCTAAATATTAAACCATTCATTAGCAGCTTTTATTATATCTTCGTCTTCAACAGTATGAATTTTATCTTTTATCATAGATTTGATTGTTTTCTTGTATTTGTTTAATTTGTTGGGATATTCCTTGCGCAGACTATTTAATGCCACTAATAACTCTCCATCATATTTCTCCCCTGCAAGCACATTACCTTTTAGGTACTTCATTGCGTAAGGCAGAATATATTCAACATAAAAACCCTGACGTATTGAGCGACATATATCTTCTATATCAAAGTCTTTAAATTCTTTATCTTGTACTCGGATATACCATGAAACCAGCGTAGTATCTTTCTCCCAGTCTTCCATGCCCTGTAATATATCAATCTTATTTTGGGCATCTAAATATCTAAAACAATTGTTTCCTGTTGCCATACCATTCCTGTAATTACTTTGCATATTCCGGCCTGAAAGGCCAGCCTAATCCAGCCCAGGGCCGCGCCCTGGGTCTCCAGTCCTCCCCAGAGCAGACGCCCTGAAGGGGCAGCATAATCAATCCCACAGAGTCTGCTCATTATATTCAACCTTGTATTTATTCAGAAACGCCATGAATTCATCCTTAAACGTGACGTGGCGATGATGCTCTTTTTGCTTCGCTATATCTCGCTTAATTATTTTTGAACAGGATATGTATAGAAAACATACATTTTTTTGAAATGCAAATTATCTGTTTTTTGACCCTCTGCAGGTACATATTTCTCAAGAATTTGAATCACATAATCCCATAACAAATCAGCATAATATTCCATCGAAAATTCCCGGGAAAGGTTTTGTTCTCCCTGTAATATTTGTATTAATTCCTTATCTTGTTGTTCTTGTGACCAGGAAAGACCTAACGTTGTAGCTCGAATGGTAATCACTACACTCATCAGAAGCTCTTCATCGAATATATTCATAGCACCAAAACGATATTCTAAAGGATGGTGATGAGCAGGTATGAATTTAACCTGAGAGTTGACATTCTTAAGAAAGCGCAGCTCATCCATCAACTCGGCCCTCTTTTTCACGGATACATGACCATAATAATAGGGAGGCCCTCCATTCCATTTATCATTCGACCATATAAACGTTCCATCCTTCTTGAGTAAATATAAAACCTCAGCCTCGATTACTGAACCCGAATTACCAAACACAACAACAAGCGGTGTTTCCTCTTGCCCGTCGGAAGAAACAACAGTAAAAGCATCCAGGGTTTCTGTGCTTAGATTATCTTTTTTTGTTTGTGTCGTACACCCAAGTAACAGGCTGAGAATCACGCAAAACGAGACATATCTCATGGCGAAATCTCCTCTGATAAATAAACAGTGCTTGTTCCTGTCGCTTTAGCCTTCATCCGCCTTTGCCTTACGCACCACTTTTCAATCGACTCCCCATCCCTGTCCTAAGCGTAATGCTGCAAACCTTCCTCTTTAGACCTTATCCTGCTGCGACCTTTCCTTTCAGCCGTTGCAGGCCATTATACCCCCCAACTCAACAATGTCCACCATAAACACAGACAATTAAAACGGGGCATACTGAAAGCAGCTCCCTACAGAATATCCGGAAAAATCGACTACAAAATCTGTCTGATCACACTCCACTATTTCATTTCTTGCTTTTTGATTTGGAGTGGTTTCGAATTTCGCCCCTGTATTTTGATGTTTGACATCCTAAAGGTTTGTTATTGGCCGGTCTCAAATAACCACCATCTCGCAAATTCTGCAAAATCAGCCAGATCCACCTTAAAGTCATCGTTCAAGTCTGCATCCGGCGTAAATCCAAACAGATACGCCGAGCCGGACACATCTCCATTATCGTCATCATGATACGCGCCCGCCAGAACGAAATCACCGCTCAATGCGACAGAATAAGCAAATTCATCATCGTCAACGTTGTCGGAAGGGGTCAGTTTTGCCTGCTGAGTCCAGGTTGCCCCACTTGTTTTGAAGATATAGACTGAACCTTCTGCCCCTACAGCGGCACAATCACCCCTCAATGCAACAGATACGCCAAAGCCAGCTCCCGCATCGCCATCGGAAGGAGTGAGTTTCTGCTGCAGGCTCCAGGTTTTCCCGCTGCGTTTAAAGAGATACGCTGAACCTGAGGATTCTCCCAGATCGTCATCATTAGGCGCCCCCACGATAGCGTAATCGCCGCTGATGGAAACAGAATTACCGAACCAGTCATCGTAAGCGCCGTCGGGGGCCAGAAATTTCTGCATTTGCGCCCAGGTGGTATCATTGCGTTTGAAGACGTATGCCGAACCGGAGTAATTTCCCAGATCGTCATCCCGATACGCACCCACGATGGCATAATCGCCGCTGATAGAAACAGAATTACCAAAATTGTCCCCGGCAGCGCCGTCGGAAGCCAACAGCTTGGCTTGCTGTTTCCAGCCCGTAAAACCCCGCACGAAGATATAAGCGGCACCGGAGACGGCTCCATGAGTGCTTTCACCTATTGCCCCCACGATGGCATAATCGCCGTCGATGGCGACAGATTCACCAAACCAATCATGGGTCGCTCCATCAGAGGCCAGGAGTTTGGTCTGCTGGGCCCAGGTTGTTCCGATGCGTGTAAAGATATACGCCGAACCGGATATATCTCCGTTATCATCATTTGCATAAGCCCCCACGATGGCTGAAGCACCGCTGATCGAGACAGACTTGCCAAAATAATCAAAGGCAGCGCCATCGGAGGCAGTCAGTTTTGCCTGCTGGGTCCAGCTTGTCCCGTCCCAATAGAAGATATAGGCGCTGCCGGAATCAGTTCCCATATCATCATCCATGCGCGCTCCCACGATGGCGTAATTGCCGCTGATGGCAACAGAAAAACCAAAGTTATCATTGGCTGCACCGTCAGAGGCCAGGAATTTCTGCATTTGCGGCCAGGTCTCGGCGATGGCGACATTTACAGTGAATGACAGACATGCAAGAATGGTTAAAACAGTTGTATTCCTCATCCTATTTTCCTCCGAATTGTATGGCGTTGTTGCCCCTTCTTTCTACTTCGCAGCCATTATACCATTTTGCCGCAGGACAACTCAAGAAAAAACAAGGCATTTGCCGCCTTTTAGCCCTTTTAAGATGGATGACCTGTTTACTCTTGAACAAGCAGGATTTTCTCCTGCCCACGACAGATCCCCCCGGCGGTGAGCACCGACGTCATGTAGCAAGACAGAAGCGATTTGCCCATTTTTGAGCCTCTCCCTTCATTCTATACATATTCTACTCAGGATAAATCGAGTCCGGGACAGGGTATGCGAAAAGGTATGCTTTAATCATATAAAGTATGCCATACCGTTTGTTGCGACCTTTCCTCCCGGCCGTTGCCAGCCATTATACCCAGAAATCCGACATTGTCTAACACATATATAGACATTGCCCCCTTTGAACGCCCTACTCGAATGCAATAAAAAAGAGCCGCAGGTCAGCCCTGCAGCTCCTTAGATAAGTTGAATCGAATCGGTTTTCTTCACGCTCTGCGTCGTCTCAGCAGCCCCAGGGCGCCAATACCTAACAATCCCAGGGTCGCCGGCTCCGGCACCGTCGAGATCGTATCAATCACCACCTGCGACAGGACCGCATTCGGGGTAAACGCAATCTGCACCCGTTCAAAGTCGGGATTGGGCTTGAAAATCAGGTCATAATACTGATACGCCCCCACGCCGGACGCATCCGGCATGACCGGCGAAATATATGTGACCTGCCCTGTAATCGGGTTGGTACCGTCAAGAGCCAGACTGGACACACTGATCGGCGGAATGGACGAATTCAGCCAGGCTAACTGCACACGCATATACTTGATCGGCATCTGGTCGACGAAATTGGGCAACTGGAATTCATAAGAACCGCCGGGGCCTTGCGGAACTTGCGGCGATGGCTGCACAGGATGCAGGACCGTCGTCGGGTCGTTGTCATCCACGGTACTAAAACCGGTCAGATTCAGAAATGTCGTGCCGGGCAGCAGATTCCAGTGTGCATACACCGACAAGGGACCGCCGCGATAAGGCGGAGGGTTCAGATCATCTGCCCGTGCCGGGGTCCACGACAAAGCTAACAGCATAACCAACGCAAGAAACGAAATGTAATTTTTAATTTGTGTATTCATAGGAATTACCTCTCATGTCTTTGTTTTGAGTTTCTTTTCTGTTCAATCTCGATAGACGTTGAACACAATTCGTGTATAAATCTTTATGGATGACGGATTTGATCTTTTGGTCTATCGTATGCCTTGACCGTTCGGCCGAATCATTAAAACTGAATTGTCGAAAAATAACTCCTTGGATGATTTATTATTTTCAAAGCTATATAATAGGATTACTAGAGTATATGCCTGTGATGTTCGATAAAAAATGTTTCAGCCAACCGAATTTATATCGCAGCTCAATTGCCTTTTCTCTACTGCGATTATCCACATCGCACAAATTACGCTAACACAATCTTGCTATTCGCGAAAAAAATGAAATTTTTCTTCCCCCTGTCCGGCCTGCACTTACAAAAACTCACGTTCCGTGCTATTTCGTTTTTTCGAACAAAAACCGCAAACCCATCCCCAATATGGAGGCACACAAAAAATGAATAAAACACAAAGACAACCGAATAGGCTGGAAGCAGGCAACTGGAAGCTTTCTCACCAAACGAACCCAATTTTGTCCGTCGCGGCCATGTCGAGTTGCGTTACCCAGTGCCTTCTCGCGGCATAAAACCGGACGTTGTCCGGCCAAACGAAGCCATATTATCGTGTCACTGACAGCACCGGCGACTTCTGGGCCATCCGGGTGAGTTGGCCCTGGTGGAGCTGGTTATTCTTTTCAATCAGGCTTGCGATGATGTTCATCTGCGACATCAGCAGCTCGATCAGGTCGGCATTGGCCTCGGCCGTATCCATACTGTATCCGGGCAATACAAGGAACATATATCCGCAATGCGAGCGTTCCGTACTAAGCTGCCCCGCCGCCACAACCGCTCCTTTAACCGAGAGAATGGCCGGTTCAAAGCCGTCATCAACCTGAGCGATCAGCCGGCTCACCTGCTCCATATCTTCCAATATCTCGTACAGTTTATCCTTATCGCCTGCACGCACAGCCTTAAGACCATCCATCAGAACCCAGAAGGGCCCAAAGCCAACCTCATCCGAAACTGCGGTGCGGCCAACCTGTTCAATTAACATCTGTGACGACGAAAATAATGCCTGATAAATGCTATCCATAATGTCCTGCCTGTAAAAATTTAGATTCATATTCCGGCAGAATCATCGGAAAAAAAGATGGGTAACTTAGGCAAAATTAGCGATTGTAACGATTTTATGCAAAAAACTGAGCCGACAGGATGGGCACAAAAATATTATCGGGCGGAAATTGCCTACTGAATGACTGGCAACCCTTTGCCCCTGAACTTGACCAGATGGACACAGTTGCCCATAGGGTTATACTCGATGATATCCATATAGGCCCGGATCAGCAGCACGCCCCGGCCTTCGGTCTTGTAGAGGTTTTCGCCCTGACGCGGGTCAGGCAGGGTCTCCGGGTCAAAACCACACCCCTGGTCAGCGATGGAAATATCGAATTTTTCAGGAGTTATGAGAATTTCAACGGCGACGGTCTTGGATGGGTCGGACTGGTTGCCGTGCCGGACTGCATTCATAAAGGCCTCTTCGAGGGCCAGATGAATGGCAAACAGGTCCTGCTCCCCAAAGCCGCGTTGTTTGGCCGTGTCGAGTAGCTCCCGACAAAGCTGACCAACCGCCGCAGCGGTGCTTGGGATGACGCACGATCTTGTGTACACAGTCTCTGACTGCATCCTTTGGCAAACCTTTCATAGGATGGCAATCTATTGCGCTGAACGTGTCTGAACCTGTCCAGATGACCCCGTTGCGGTATTTGCCAGTCTGGCCGGATATACCCAATCCGCCGGGCTATACCGCTGTGGAGGGGTATTTTTTAAAAACCTTCCAGCGCCAGTTGCCTGTCCTGATAGACTTCAAATACCTTATCGAGCCGGGTAATCTTGAATATCTCAAGAATTTTCGGGTCGATACAACAGAGCCGCAACCGGCCTTCCGACTGCAAGACTTTTCGGTTGATTCGGATTAACAACCCCAGCACCGAGCTGGTCAGAAACTGCACATTTGTAAAGTCTATCAGCAAACGGATACCGTTGGTCTGTTCAATAAGGGGCATAAATGTCTTTTCCAGCGCCTGTATCTGGTCTTCATCCAGAATTTTCGCGTCGGTCGGAACCGCCACGGTGACGCTGTCGATATATTCAATGCTCAGATTTGGATTCGATTGATCCATTATGAGTCTCCTCGTCAAAATTATCCGGAAATCGTAAATTAATCCCGCTAAACTGTCAAGCTTTAAAGCCGTAAAAAAGAAAACCTATTTTATCCACTTGAATATAGGGGTATTATAGAGTTACATAGTCCAATAAAAGAAAATTTTATTTTTCGACAAAATTTCTCTTGCTACTCTTGAACTTTTTATTGATAATTACACTATACAGAGGCAGGTATATTAGAAATAGGTGATTAGCCAATTCACAAATAAAGACTTGCTGTCGTCCGATAAAAATCGGTAAACAAGAAATTTAACATAACTAATATTCAGGAGGCCTGAATATGAAAATCAGCAGATCAACAGGGTATGCTCTCGTAGCAGTCGGTTACATCGCCATGAACTACAAAGAAGGCGCAGTCCTGGCTGCCCGTATATCCAAAGAATACAACATCCCGCTGGAATATCTCTTGAAGATTCTCCAGCAACTGGTCCGTGCCAATGTGCTACGCAGCAAACGCGGTCCTCGCGGCGGCTTTTTCCTGGCTCGCCCGGCCGAGAGCATTACGCTGCTGGAAATCATCGAAGCCGTGGACGGCCCGCTCCACAGCCATCTGCACCTGGCCGAGCAGACCAACAATGCTCCGTTCAGCCAGAAGATGGAAGAAGTCTGCCGCAAGGCGACTGATGAAGTCCGCGGTATTTATGAAAAAGCCCGCCTGAGCAGAATGCTGGGTTGGGAATCCTAAATCCGGAGCCGCTGGTTTCGTGGAATTAAAGGCTTTTCAGCAGCTTATTCAGGATAAGTATGGACGTCGGGACCGCGAACGCGGGACGCCAGCAACCTTTATGTGGTTCGTTGAGGAGGTCGGCGAACTGGCGACGGCATTGGCAGGCGTTGACCAGAAGAATAAGGAAGAAGAGTTTGCCGATGTCCTTGCGTGGCTGTGTACGCTGGCCAATATCAATGGTGTTGACCTTGATAAGGCTTTGACGGACAAGTATATCAAAAAACCAATTGATGGATTTAAATAATAGCAACAGGCGGGCCTCAAAAACCCGCCTGTTTTATTTTGCGCATCAGGGAGGAAGGGAACAATCTCGAATGAAAATAAAGCTATCACATCTATACATGATTCTAATCCTCATAGCGTGCGGATGCTCTTCGATGCAGCCCAAAAGGTATCAAGGCAAAAAACAGTTTCGGGACTACCTGATTGCTGGTTATGATAAAACTGTGCCCAATTTGTATTATGATGACTGGCGAGCAAAACAATCGCGGCTTAAGGACTTGCTGGGAGGTTTGGGATATGAAGACTATACCTACTCCTGTCAATCGGTCAACAAGGGGGAGTGTTTAATGTTTATGAAATTCAATTTCAGTTCTGACCCCAATCAGGCCGGAATTTTAGTGTTGACTAATGACGGTCCTCCCAGAGAGATAAGATATCCGGACCCCATACCATTCCGGCCCAACCGAATTGTCATTCATGATGAAAGAGACGGAAAGAGGTGTTATGTCTTTCCTAATGGATATGTCGTTGATCCAAATGGTGCAAATGCAGTATGGGATGAACAACAAAGATATTTCTGTTATGGTGAAGCAAAAAGTGGTTATGATACAGATCAAAATAAAAAATATAAGTCCACGCTGATTCTGCCTGTTGATAAACCGGAAAACGCCGTGTTGAGTCAATTAAAAAGGTGTCCGGATAAGATTATTGCGACCCGGGATAAGCTTTATCTAGTTGCTGTTACTTATGGAAGCCATAAAACACTGCCGGATCTTCATTTTGAGGTATTTCAGATCACTAAAGACGCATTGGTTTATGAGAAGGATTATTATCTAAACATCCCTTGGCGGTTTGCGAAAGGCGGTTACTGGTTTGGTGATTTTGATTATCAAGCCAATTCGCTTATCATTTTTGCCATGAGGGATTGGCCGTATCCTTCGGTTCGATATGTCTATGATATTGATGACGATATACTGAAAAGAATGACACGGGACGGAGAGCCGAGATTTATCCATCCGGATATTCTTGAAAACGCCGTTCAGTATATTAGCCTCGAAAAATTTCGCCCAGCTCGTTAGTGCGGATTATGCCATGGTATACATTTAAGCAATGATGATTTTATATGGTTCGAAAAGGATTGGCTCAATCGGAGACATAAAGTATATTGCTCTTTCAGGGCGAAGGGTCTGTGGAGGACGATATCCCCGGGTCGCCGCCCTGGGAGTCAGGACACAAAAACACATTCCGCCCTGAAGTGGCAGTATAAACGATTTGCCGCAATCTCTGGCACAGTTGTATCTTCAGCACCAAAGAATGCTATCCCCATGCTCAAGGTGTTTCTTTTTCAACAATAAAAAGGACCCCGGATAAAGCATCCGGAGTCCCTTGGAAATTGTCGGACAATACGAATTAAGCAGTGTGTCTTCGCCGCAGATAACCGACCAGCCCGGTTCCAATCGCACTCAGCAGCAGAGCGCCGGGAGCAGGAACCACGTAGCCGACCTGAACATTATCAATACCGGTGTTGATCTCGGCACCTCGAATGGTGGTCCACTGAATCTTGGTGATCGGATCACTGGAGGTCACACCAAAGAAGCCGATTTGCGCCGGGTCATGCGACAAAACAAACTGACCCGTCTGGCCGCCGGCCGTTGTTACGGCGATGGTAGCCGGTCCGTACCCATTGAGATAGGTATCAAACGCCACCGCGGTGGCCGGGAAGCTGAGCTGAATCATAACGCTGAAATTTTCATCCCCATTGGCGGTCAGCACGCTGCTGGTGGTGGGCTTGACACCGAAATTGGTATAGCCGGCGCTGGCAACCCAGACGTTGGCAAACGGTGAACCGGCCAGGCCAACATAGGTGATTCCATTACTAATAAAGGATGGCATCTTTGTATCCTTCGGAACAACCGATTCAAATCCCTCGGTGACAACAATCTGTGTGACTGCATCAAAGACCGAAGAATTGGTATAGAATGTCGGAGCTCCAAAGGCCATCGGGGTGCAGGCCAATACCAGTAATACGAGTACGAAGGAAATCTTTTTCATCTTAATCCCCCAAAACAAACATTAAAACAACTTCTCATGGGACAGACCACCTGTCCAAATTCAATTGCCTTATCTTACCATTTTCGATAGTACTATTTCAAGGCTGGCAAATCCATCTTTGAGGTTTTCTGCCAAAAAATCCCCTTTTTTTCTGGTGGATATATGCTTTATAACGGATGTACCGTTTGTATCGCAGCAGTACGCAGCCGGAACAATCAGACCTATTGTCTATCCTCATATACTCGAGACAGGCTATAGATTATAGGACTCTGGCGTCAAAATGAGGCTGGGAATCATCCTGTACAAGCAATGCCCGACCTTTGGACAGGAATGGCAATTAAAACAGAAAGAGACTGCCCGGGGGTCAATGATGATGGCCGTAAAACCGGGCTATGGAAAAATGGCCTCATTCAGCGCACTCCATACGCCGTGATTAAGCACACGGGCTTTAACCTGCGTGGTGCCCGTCAGGGAAAGCGGCCCTGAATACTCTATCGCCGTGGCATTGACTGCGCCGCCGGGCAATCTGGGGTCCGAGCCGTTGGCGGTGTACCAGACCGGGGCCGCCTGGTCAGCTTGTGAAATCATGGCAGTCAAAACCGGAGCAATCAGCATATCTGAGCTGGTCGAACCGTTATTGATACCATGAATAGCCAGCACATTGGTGCCCGCCGTGATAACCTGTTTATACGCCGACACATCCCATGCATCGTATGTCGTCGCGGAGGCCTCATGACCCGGGCTGGCCATCGCACTGCCGGGAGTGCTGTAGGTAATATTGGGGGTTCGATAAATCTCGGTGCCGTTGAGATAGGCAATAAACGCATCGTCGTATTTCATGCGGAGGGCCAGGGCCTCAATGGCCGAGCCGTCGTGCACAAATTCAACTCGGCAAAACACGGAGGTGCTGATGCCGTACATCGCCGCCTCCACGTCGGTCCCAATCAGCAATTCATACCCGCTGTCCCGTTCATAACCAACTCCGGTGGATGTGGAACCATCGGTCCAGCCCGCTACGGGAACAAATTCTTTTGCCGTCCAGGTCAGTCCCAGCGCATTACTGGTCGGTATATGAACCCGGACCGGAGATGCCAGCGCAACTAATTCGGTTTCCACCAGAACCGGACTGGAGGGCGAGAGAATAGACAGTCCTCCACTGCCGTCGTAACTGAAAACCGGCGGCATGGGGGCAAATTCAACCGCCATTCGGGCATCAATCCATTCGGCCCGCTGAGCAAGCCAGTCTTTCAGATGCTGGATTTCATTGTCCCAACTGGAAGCGGGGGCAACTTCGGGCCAGCGTGCGAAGTTGCGAACCTGGGCTTCGCCAAGCTTATCGGCCATCGCATCGATGATGGCATTTATATTTTCGGTGCGCAATGCCCCCCGCCGCATGGCAAACCACCGGTCGGCATAACGCAGGCGAAAATCAGGGTCGTCGAACAGTTTGTCCCACCATTCATAATTGAAGTAGTCCGTACCGTCGCCGGTTCCTTTCCAAGTATATGGATTATCATCGCGACCATCATAGGAATCCATGGACCGGTCGAAGTCCCACAGCGGACCGGCCTGAATTTTGCCCGCACGGGATTTATGAAAATAGGCGCTCAGACGCAGGGCGTCCACGTTCATGGCAAACATATTCAGCAGATTGTGGTCAACCCAGCTGTCCACATCAATAAATTCGCTGTAGTGCCGGCCGGATGAACCGTAAAGGGCGTCTTCGAATCCCTGGAAGAAATCCTTGATGTACGTAAACTGTGCATCGGTGATATCTTCCTGTTCCGGATAGGCCATGGACAAGGCGCTGCCCATCCCCCCCTGTGAGGCAGGCATGCCCCGGCTGGTGTGCCAGCCAGGCTCCCCGGATTCAAGCCAGTCGTTCTTGAAGATATAGCCGCCGGTCACATCCGGTTCAGCATTATCGGCAGCGTCAAGTTTTTCGACGGCAACGCGGTCCTTGCCCCGCTTGATCTTTTCGGTCAGTGCATACACACCGATATAATCGCCCTGTTCCAGCGCCCCGCCGTTGGTATTGAGAAAGACCTCGACAAATCGTGTGCGCGGGGCATATCGGCCAACCTGATTGCTCAGCTCGTAAATCAGCGAATTCCGAATCATCGCCCGGTCAAAATAATACGGGGCATACAGAACCCAGTCCGAATCAGCCGGCATCCCCAGAACTGCCAGTGACTGATCGTCATTATGCTCATCCCAGAATTCGACGGCGTACCCCTTTTTCGGATAAGTCGAGGAACTGATTCCGCGCACCTTGGCGCCGGCCCGATTCAGAATTTGGGGTGCATTGACCAGCCGGCTGCGCCCATCCGGCTGAACCGTAAAGAGTCCCACGACAGACGGCTTAAAGACATGCGCGGTCGCTGCGTTATCGTCGCCAAGAGCTCCCCCTCCAAAGTTATCAATGACCAGCAGCGGCAGGTCGGAATTGAAATCCCGGACGTTTGAGGCCAGGAATACATAATACTGGCTTGAAACGGGGCCAGCGATCTTGTTCGACTCGACGGCTCTGGCCCGTATTACGGTCGTGGTCGAAACGGAAATGGGACTGGCATAGCGGGTCGAGTGGACCGTTGGCTCGGAGTTATCGGTGGTATAATAAATCTCGGCATTGGGATTATCGACCGTAAGCGTCAAAAGGAAAGAATCCGTGAAGACTCCGCCGTCAGCCGAAAATTCAACCGGGTCTTCAACGACCCCGATATAGCCCGGCCCGTTTTCCTGGCCCGGCGTCGGGCTGCTGAAATAGCCGTATTGATATCTCTGGAAATCCCCCATCACGGTCAGGCCGTAGGAAACATCCTGATATTGCTGCGGGTAACGCGGAGTCAATTCATGCGAAATACTGCCGTCGGGCCTGACCAGGGCAAGATAGTCCCCCCCCTTGCCAAGCTGAAAGTTGGTATGCAGCGGTCCTGTCGGGTCATCACGATCTTTATCCGAGGCGAACACAAGCAGAAAATCATGCGCATCAACACTCACATCGGGCAACTTCCATTTCCCCGGTTCATCCGGGTCATCGGTCACAGACCACCCGTTCAGATTCACTGCCGCATCCGAAAGATTCTTAATCTCAATCCAGTCCGAGGCGTCGCCATCTTCATCCTTCAGGCCGTTATTGTTACTTGCCAGAAGCTCATTGATAACGATCGTCCGCCCGGTCTTTTCCCAGTCCTCGGCCAGCCGTGCAAAATCGTTAAAATCAATCCCGCCGGCCTGATCCATATTGGCACAGAACGGATTTTCACAGGTTCCCATCCATTGTTCAGCAAAAATCAGTATATCCTGGAGATCTGTGGCGCAATCCGCATTCAAGTCCGTATGCAGCGCCAGACATGCAAATGAAGGCAATGCCGTCGTAAACTGCCGCACCCGCCCTGGATAGGTCTGCCCGTCCACAATCACATCCACGCGCCAGTAATAGGTGGTTGCATGCTTCAGCGGGCCGGGCGAAAAGGCCTGAGCAGACTGGTTTGCGGCAAATACAGAACTGTCGCCGCGGCGTACGGCGGACTCATCGTCCCCAAAATAAACATCGCAGCTCACGTCCGATAAAGTATTGCTCAATTGCCAGGTCAATTGGGCATCGACCTCAATCCCGGCCTCTCCATCGGACGGAACGGTATTGATTATCGCAGGTCCCGAAATATCGGTAAAGCTGTTTGAAACAACCAAATCATCCCAGAGACTCTGACCCCCGCCGGCCAGACGAACTGAAGTACTCCAGTTGCTGCCGGTATAAGCAAGGGCCGCATCAGCGGTATTATCGGCAGCACCTTGGTCGTAGTCATTCACATCCGGATCAACCCATAACCGAATCTGGTCGCCATCAAAATCCAGGGCCGATACCAGTCGATAGGTCTGTCCCACAACCACCGGAATGGTACTTAACACGCTGCCCCCGCCGGAAATCTCGACGCCAAAATATTGCGAACCACCGGGTCGCCCGAAGAAAATACGCTCCGTGCCGAAGTCATAACTGCTGAAACCGCACCAGGAATTTTCCGTCAGTTCGGTCATCGTGACCGCATAGTAAACCGTTCCCGACCCCCTGAATGCTCCAAGGCGTTCATCCGTACCCTCCGCAGACCCCTCTGTGGGACCGTTGTATTCGCGGAGTGCACCGCTGGCATCAATGAACAGCGCCTTATTTTGGATCAGGGGTGTACCGAAAACCGTATTCCAGTTGGAAACCGTCCCGGTATGTATGCCGGCAGTATTATTCCAATCCCAATACTCACCCCCCGCCCCGCCTGCGACAGGGCCATTATCATAATCAAACTCATCGATGCCAAGGATTTCGGCATTGACGGCAACACCCAAAAGAATGATCAAACTCAGATAAAACAAGATTCTGTTCATCATAACTCCCCTGATTCAGACAAAACACAAGGCGTATCATTTCCCCGCAGCTTTGCCTTCTATCTTATGTTAAACTCCGGTACAATCACATTCATCTTTGACCTGGAACACAGCCCAACCATGACCCTGACATCGCCAGACATTTCTCGCTTATCAGGATAGACAATTGCCTATTTAGTAGTACAGATACCTTTTCCTTAAATCGGGCATAGCTCTATAACTTAATGACCGATTTGCCTAACTTTGCACAGAAAACAAGGAAAATCATATAAAAACATCTGGATTTGTCCTGTTTTAATACCGTTTTTCATTCTTGCGTTCAATATTTTTTGCCTTATGATGATTTTGCTCGTTGAAAAGTATCTCTGCAGAAAACGATCCCGGCCATCAGTTGCCAACGTTCCGGCCTGATGTTAAACCTGTAAATCCAGAGAGAATTTATAATGAATGATATCACGATATCGTTAGTCGCATGGAAAGACAAAAAAT
>JBDKVE010000020.1:0-15088 GCA_039679345.1 Anaerohalosphaeraceae bacterium | reverse complement strand
GGACCGGTGCCGGTGAATGGACGGCCACCTTGTTCTATGACGATCCTGCCAATGTAATCGGCTCCTACGTACAGGGTATGGCTAGTTGGTTCCCGGATTTGGTCTGGTATTCTGACACTACCGGGATTGCATCAACTCCTGAAACGGTCGGTGGCACACTCGGTATTCTCATGACGAGTTCGGGTACAGGCATATCGCAATTCGACGAACTCACGGTGAATGTCATTCCCGAACCGGCAACGATGGCTCTGCTGGCACTGGGTGGACTGCTGCTGCGTCGTAAGAAATAAGCATTTTACGTTCAGCTCATTCCAAGGTAACACCAACAAAAAGCCCCGCCATCCGACGGGGCTTTTTTATGTCCATACATGGGGACAACTGCGAATGGCACTGCCGTTTGGAATTTTCTCTATGATTCTATGATTTAGCCATCCTCGCGGCAAAATGATACTTGTTAAGTATGCACCCGGCTCAATGCCCGCTCCAGATCGGCAATTAAATCCTCCACATCTTCGATGCCGATCGACAGGCGGATGGTGCCTTCGGTGATGCCGATTTTTTTCTTTTCCTCGGGGCTCATCACGCCGTGGCTCATCGTCCAAGGATGGCAGACCAGCGATTCCACCCCGCCGAGGCTTTCAGCAAATAAAAAGACTTCAAGTCCTTTGACAAACGATTCCACCGCCTTGAGGCCGCCGGGCAACTGGAAGGTAATCATGGCGCCAAAGCCTTCCATCTGCGATTTGGCAAGCGCGTGCTGGGGGTGACTTTGCAGGCCGGGATAGATTACGCCGGCGGCTTTGGGATGGCTTGCCAGCCACTCGGCTATCTGGTTGGCGTTTTCTTCATGCTTTCGCATCCGTACCGCAAGCGTTTTGATGCCGCGCAGGCTTAGCCAGCAATCAAACGCCCCCGGCACGGCCCCCACCGCATTCTGATAAAAGGCATATTTGGCATGGAGGGCCGGGTCTTTTGTCACCAGCGCCCCGCCGATGACATCCGAATGGCCACTGATGTATTTGGTCGTGCTGTGAATCACCACATCGATCCCCTGCGTCAGCGGACGCTGAAAATACGGGGATGAGAAGGTATTATCCGCCGCCACCAGAACCGGATGCCTGCGGGCAATGGCGACCACCGCTCGGACATCCACCAGTTGCAGCAGCGGATTGGCGGGCGTTTCAATCCATATCATCTTCGTATTTTTTTCGATGGCCGCCTCAAACGCTTCGGGCCGGGTGCCATCGACATACGTGACACGGATGCCGCGCGGGATAGCCACATTTTCAAACAGGCGAAATGTCCCGCCATAGATATTTTCCGACGAGACCAGATGGTCGCCGGGCCGCAGGATGGAAATGGCCGCATCCACCGCCGCCATCCCCGAACTGAACGCCAGTCCATGCTGCCCTTCTTCCAGTGCGGCTAGGCATTTTTCGTACGCGGCCCGCGTGGGGTTGCCGCTGCGGGAATATTCAAAGGCACTAGGCTTGCCGACATCTTTGAATACAAAATTGGCACTTTGATAAATCGGGACAATCACTGCCCCGGTTGTTGGGTCCGGTTCCTGCCCGGCCCGAATCGCTTTGGTTGCAAATTTCATAATTTCTCCGTAAATTGTTTTATTCCGCCATAAATCAGGCGACAATGTCGGCAAACAAGACCGATGACAGATACCGCTCGCCGAAGCTGGGAATAATCACTACAATGGTCTTGTCTTTATTTTCCGGCCGGGAAGCAACGATATCCGCCGCTCGCAGCGCTGCACCGGAGGAGATACCGACGAATAATCCTTCGAGCTTGGCCGCCCGCCGCGCCCAGTCGATGGCCTCATCCTGATCGACTGTAACCACTTCATCGACAATCTTCAAATTTAACGTCTTGGGGACAAATCCCGCTCCAATTCCCTGAATCTTATGCGGGCCGGGTTTAATCTCCTGCCCGGCCAGCGCCTGGGTCAAGACGGGACTCTGTGCCGGCTCCACCGCAATCGCTTTGAATGCAGGATTGCGCGACTTGATTAACTCGGCAATCCCGGTAATCGGTCCGCCGGTGCCAACGCCGGAAATGAGGATATCCGCCTTACCGTGTGTATCCGCCCAGATTTCCTCGGCGGTGGTCCGACGATGCGCTTCGGGATTGGCGGGGTTTTCAAATTGCTGCGGCACGTAGGAATTGGTTTCGGCGGAGGCAATTTCCAGTGCAGCGGCCACGGCTCCCTTCATCCCGCCGGCGGCCGGGGTTAATATCAATTCCGCTCCCAGCGCCTTAAGCACTTTGCGACGCTCGACACTCATCGACTCCGGCATCGTAAGAAACAGCCGATACCCCTTGACCGCGCAGACAAAGGCCAGGGCAATACCGGTGTTGCCGCTGGTCGGCTCAATGATGACTGTCTTATTGTTGATCTTTCCGGCCCGCTCACCCGCCTCAATCATCGCCGCACCAATGCGGTCCTTGACGGACGCCAGCGGGTTACGGCTTTCCAGTTTGGCCAGGACCCTGCCGCCGGAAATCAGTTTGTTGACCTTGACCAACGGGGTTTTGCCCACCGCCTCTATAATATTTTCATAAACGTCTGCCATGAGTAATTCCTTTCTGTTCTGGGTTAAAGCTGTCGTGAACCTCAATGCGACCAGACTTTATACGTATTAGATCGAGTAATCGTCTGCAAAAAAACGGGCATTTCGTAGTTGAATAAAGACGGATTCTCCGGCGTGCAGCATTAATTCATTATAATGCTGACGGGTAATCTCGGCTTCCACTATTTCCTGCGTATCCTGCCGAACAAGCTGTACCCGGGCAATCGGCCCCACGGGAGCAATATGCACCACCCTGGCCACAATCGCATCGGAGGAGGAATTTCGGGTAATGTCGATGTCGTGCGGTCTGACATAAGCGGCAGCGCTGGAAAATGCTTTAGTCTCATGTCCGCCAATTGGATGTCGCCCCTCTCCCCCGCGACCATGAAAGATATTGACATTGCCCAGAAAGTTGAACACGAAGGGATTGGCCGGATTATCATAGACTTCCTCCGGGGCGCCAATCTGTTCAATCCGCCCGGCATTGAGTACCGCAACCCGGTCGGCCACTTCGAGGGCTTCTTCCTGATCGTGCGTGACAAACACGCTGGTGATTGACATCTCATCATGGAGTTTCCGCAGCCATTGCCGCAATTCCTTGCGGACTTTGGCATCCAGAGCGCCAAAAGGTTCATCCAGCAGCAGGATTTTCGGTTCGACCGCCAGCGACCGGGCCAGTGCCACACGCTGCCGCTGACCGCCGGAAAGCTGATGCGGATACATGCCGGCGTGCCGTTCCAATTGCACGAGTTTAAGCAGTGCATGAACGCGATCCTGGATTTCGTCTTTGCTCGGGCGGAATTTGCGGGGGCGTACCGTCAGGCCAAACGCCACATTTTCAAAAATGTTCATGTGTCGAAACAGCGAATAATGCTGAAAGACAAAACCAACCCGACGCTGTCGGACCGACTGGGTGCTGACATCATCATCATGAAACAGAACCGGTCCGCTGCCGGGGTCGGCCTGCTCCAGCCCTGCGATAATCCGCAACAGTGTGGTCTTGCCGCAGCCGGACGGCCCCAGCAAGGCCACCAGCTCACCGTTATGAATCGTCAGGCTGACATTTTTCAACGCGGTAAATGGACCGAATGTCTTACTGATATTGGTTATCTGAATACTCATCGAATGCCTCCGATTACGGCTTTGGCCTGATCTTTTTTGGTTTTCCATTCCACAAGGGTTTTGGCCACCAGCGTGACCAGTGCCAGCAGGGTCAGCAGCGAAGCCATCGCAAACGCCCCGACAAAATTATACTCATTATAAAGAATCTCAATATGCAGCGGGATCGTATTGGTCTGGCCGCGGATATGGCCGGAGACCACCGATACCGCCCCGAATTCGCCGATGGCCCGGGCATTGCAGAGAATAACGCCATACAGCAGGCCCCACTTGATATTGGGCAGTGTCACCCTGCGGAACATCTGCCAACCGCTGGCACCCAGCACCAGCGCGGCTTGCTCCTGCTCGGTGCCCTGCGACTGCATCAGCGGAATTAATTCCCTCGCGATAAACGGAAACGTGACAAACAAGGTCGCCAGAACTATCCCCGGCACGGCAAAAATAATCTTGATGTTGTGTTCAATCAGCCACGGGCCAAACCAGCCGTTGAGCCCGAACAGCATCACAAAGATGACACCCGAAATGACCGGCGAGACCGCAAACGGCAGATCAATCAGGGTCAGCAAAAGACCTTTGCCGTAAAAGTCGAATTTGGTGATCGCCCAGGACGCCGCCACGCCGAACACCAGATTCAGCGGAATAACCGCCAGCGTTACCAGTACCGTCAACCACATCGCAGAACGTGCATCCGGGTCGGTAAAGGACTGCAAATAGACTCCGACGCCTTTGCGAAAAGCCTCGACGAACACCGCCGCCAGCGGCAGCATTAAAAACACGCCGAGAAACAGTACCGCTATCGTCGTCAGGACAATGGGAGTCCATCGCCCTCTGTATGAGGGATGCGTCTGACGCAAGTCGGTTTGAGTATGAGTTATTGACATTGCCTGCTCCTTTGCGCCCAGCGCTGTAACAGATTAATCATCAGCAGCAGAATAAACGACAACACCAGCATGACCAGTGCAATCGCCGTTGCCCCGGCGTAATCGTACTGTTCCAGCTTGGTGATAATCAGCAACGGCGTAATCTCCGTTTTCATCGGCATATTGCCCGCGATAAAAACAACCGAACCGTATTCGCCCAGCGCCCGGGCAAACGCCAGGGCAAACCCCGTCAGCAGAGATGGCAGCAATTCGGGAAAAAGTATCCGTCGAAAGGTCTGGAAGGGAGTCGCGCCCAGACTGGCCGCGGCCTCTTCGATTTCCGTTCCGAGGTCTTCCAGCACCGGCTGCACCGTGCGTACGACAAACGGCAATCCGATAAATGTCAACGCAATAATAATCCCCAGCGGCGTAAATGCCGCCTTGATCCCCAGCGGGGCCAGCAGACGTCCCATCCAGCCATTGGGGGCATAAATGGTCGTCAGGGCAATGCCCGCCACCGCCGTCGGCAAAGCAAACGGCAAATCCACCATCGCATCAATCAGTTTGCGTCCGGCAAACCGGTACCGCACTAAAACCCACGCGACCAGCAGTCCGAAAACGGCATTGATGATTGCGGCCGCAAACGATGCCCCGAATGTCAGCCGATAGGACGCCAGCACACGCGGGGACGTAATGGTTTCCCAAAACTGATTGGCGTCCATGCGTAACGCCGATACAAATAGAGCCGATAGCGGTATCAGGACAATCAGGCACAGATAGAACGCCGAAAATCCGAGCGTCAGCCCAAAGCCGGGAAGCACATTGGTTGGTTTATTCCGTGTTTTCATCGTACAGGTCGGCCGACCGACAACGTCGGCCGGCCTCTCCTTGATAGATCCGTTGATTATTTAATCCCATATATCTGGTCGAAGACTCCGCCGTCGTCAAAATGACGTTTCTGAGCCTTCTGCCAGCCGCCAAAAACCTCGTCAATAGTAATCATTTTTACTTTTGGGAACTGCTCGGCATACTTTTTGGCAACCGATTCCAGTCGCGGACGATAAAAATGTTTGGCGGCAATTTCCTGTCCTTTTTCCGTATAGAGAAATTCCAGATACGCCTGCGCCACCTCGCGTGTTCCGCGACGATCCACCACTTTATCCACAACCGTAACTGGAGGCTCGGCCAGAATGCTCAGCGACGGAATTACGATTTCGAATTTATCGGCACCGAATTCCTTCACTGCCAAAAACGCCTCGTTTTCCCATGACAGAAAGACATCGCCGATTTCGCGCTGCACAAAGGTCGTTGTGGAACCGCGGGCGCCGGAATCCAATACCGGGACATTCTTGAAAATCTTTCCAACAAATTCGCGTGCGTAGGCATCGGCCTCATTGGATTTTTCCGCGTCTTTCTGGTCCGGATGCTGGGTCTTGTACTGTTCCAGTGCAAACGCCCAGGCCGCCAGATAATTCCAGCGGGCGCCGCCGGAGGTCTTGGGGTTGGGGGTAATGATCGACACCCCCGGCTTAATCAGGTCGTTCCAGTCCTTAATCTGCTTGGGATTGCCTTTACGCACCAGAAATACAATCGTCGAGGTATAGGGCGAGCTGTTATTCGGTAGCCGGGACTGCCATGTCTTGGGAAACAGCTTGGCCTTTTCCGCGATGGCGTCAATATCATACGCCAGAGCCAGCGTAACCACATCGGCTTCGAGGCCATCAATGACGGCACGGGCCTGTTTGCCGGCGCCGCCATGCGACTGGTTTATCACCACCGTATCGCCAGTCTTTTGTTTCCAGTACGCTGCAAATTCTTTGTTAAACGCCTGATACAACTCCCGCGTTGGGTCATACGACACATTCAGCAATTTGATTTCTTTGGCATAGCCCGGAATGGTCAACACCAATACGCCCAGTACCACCTGTGTAATCCATGTTTTGATTTTCATATTTTATCCCTTATTTAAATAAGTCTTAGAATGTGAGTTGGACCCGTCCGATGACAGCATGTTCGTTTTTTCGATCTCCCTTCGTCGATCCTTTGTTAAAAGAAGTCCGATCGTAATCCAAAGACCATTTGACATTGCGATTCCAGTACCAGTTCAATCCGGCCCCAATGTTGGTTGCTGATTCCGGATAGGATGTCGAACTCGCATAGGTCGGGAAGGTGTCATTGTCAATATCGAGTTTACCGAATCGTGCAACCGCTTCCCATGCTCCATACGAACCTTCGGCAAAATTCACAGGTTTTCTGGGTACCACGGATTTATAGGTCGCGTCTTCGCCGGTCAGTACATAGGAGGCGGCAACCTGCCAGGCTTTATTGGTCAATTTCTCAGAAGCAGCGGCCTTGCTGACTTTGCGAGAGGAGGTAATATATTCGGCCAATACACCGAAGGAACCATAACTGTAATAAAGCTGCGGCGAATAGCGTTCCTGGGTGCCATCCGACACAACACCCGAAGCATATTTAAACAGGTCCGCCTGCCCAATCGTTTTATATGTCGGTAAATACGTCGAACTGGATGTCCCATCTTTGATACCATAGGTAGAGGCAAATCCAACGCCCAGACCACCAAGCAAAGAATCTTCGCCCTTCCAGGGATTGGCAAACAACCTGGCGGCAACTTCTTTATTGTTGTCAACATCCGAATCGATACTGGCATTATCCGCGGCTCCATTCAGCACGCCAACCGTATAACCCAGTTTACCGCCATACAAGTCGCCGAATATCGCGGCCCCAATATCATAGTTGGGCGTCAGATTGGATGGCAATCCTAATTCGTTAAATAAAGTATCGGAACTGGATTGCAGACGCTCGATCCCAAAAGGAGATTTGAAACGTCCGGCCCGGACCTTAAATTCAGGCAGGAACTTAAAATCAAGATAAGCATCCTGAAGTGTCGATGAACCCCCGCCAAAATCCGGAACAATCTTAAAATCGATATCCTTCCACAACGTGCCTTCAAAAATCGGACGAATCCGGCGAAGTGTAAAGGTGTCATCGGCCAGAGAACCGGAAGACCCGCTGACGGAACGCGTATCGGCCTGGATCAGGCCACGGAACCGCAGGCTGAAATCGCCATCGGCACTCTTCAGTGAGAAGCCGTCCTTGCTGTTGGCGGTCACCACCGGGACAGTCTTGGCTTTATCCGCGGCTGCCTGTTGCTCTATTTCCCACTTGCGGGCTAATATTTTTTGCTGCTGTTCCAATTCGATAATCCGCTGTTCAAGACTTTTTATTTCATTGATTTGTGTTTCTGTCGAACCTGCAGGTTCATTTTCCGGGAACGCCCGGCCACTCAAAAATACTACTCCAAATACTATCAGTGTTGCGTAAACCTTGACCATAAAGATCCTTTCTGTGAAGAGTCTCACATGTCGGATCGTCCGGTTGTCCGGTCAGACCTGCCTTATTCTTTTTATCGTACCGCCGGGTGCTCCGGTAGGTTGATCTCGGACCTCGGTTACTAACAGTATGTCATCGCTGCGTCTCCTTTTTAGTCAATCCTTTTATCTCATTGCCCGTATCAAACCGTATCTTTTGGGTTCGTTCCACCTGGACGACTTTCGAATTATGAATCACAATCGAAACCACTCCATAATCCACGCCTTCAATCGTTTTCCTTACCACATCCAGCCAATCCGCATCCTGATTTACCTTCATACCACACCGCCTCATTATTCGACCATTTTGGTCGTACTTAAATTGCAAAAAAACTATATCCCTGCTCCGCCAATCAACTCCATATTAAAGACTTCTTCCGGCCGAACCGGAACTCCACGATAAATGCTTTCCAGTGTCGCAGAATCCATCAACTGAGCTGCATGATTACGTACATCCAAAAATAGTCTTCGAAACCTGCACACCGGCTCCTGCGTACAGGATTCATAATGGTAAACCGAAACACAGCCGATAGGAGCCAATACGCCGTCAAAATGCCGTATGACCTCGCCTGCAGTGATTTTATCCGGGCTTTTGGCCAGGATATAACCGCCCTGCTTACCCATCGTACTCTGGACCCAGCCCCGCGATTTCATCTCGAGCATGATCTGTTCCAGAAAACGTTTTGGAACCTCGTTGCGGCGAGCCAGTTCACGGATAGGGATTGGCCCTCGCTGGTAATGTTCCACCAGCGTAAATAACACCCGCAACGCATAATCGGTTTTCATCGATATTTTCATTTGCCACACCTTAGTACGACTTATATGGTCGTATATTAACACAAAAACTTAATACCTGTCAACGTAAAAAGGGTAAATTTTCTGAAAAGCTTAAAATTATGTATGAATCTTAATCTATATTACTGGATACGACTCTACTTCTATCGTAACAAACATAGACTAAAGCAACTCTCTGTTCTTGAGTTTATACTCGATCAGTTTTTCTCGCTTACTACGGGCTATTTCAAGGAGTTTTTTGACCTTTTCAGCATCTTGAGCAGCAATCGCCTTCTTCATAATACCCAACTGGCGAATGATTTGATCAATCCCCTGAACAATATTCCGATGGTTGGTCAGCACAATATCCATCCAGACATCGGCCGGGCCGGAGGCAATACGAGAAGTATCGATAAATCCCTTGCCAGCAAACTTCATATCATCAAAATTGCTTCCATTAATCAAGGCCGCGGCCAAAACATGCGGTAAATGACTAATCAGACCAAATATCTGATCATGCTTTTTGGGGGTTAAAGTTACTACATTACAGCCTAATGCAGACCAGAATTGTCGCAATACCTTGATTGCATGGATGTTGGTTTTGGCAGTGTGGGTAAGAATACATCGAGCCGAGGTCAACAGGTCATCGCGGGCATATTCCACGCCTCGCTTTTCCGACCCGGCTATCGGATGCGAACCGACATAATAAACATTCCGGGGCAGGTTATTATCGGCCCATTGATGGACAAGGGTCTTGGTTGAGCCAACATCGGTCACAATCGCCTCTGACTTCAAAAAGGCAGCGATGTCCCGGAAATAGGTTTCAAAAGTCAAAATAGGAGTAGCTAGAATCACGATATCAGCATTGGAAACGGCTTCTTCGAGGGTCTCGGCAATCTGATTGGCCACGTTGAGTTGGCGGGATTTTTTACGCGTCGAGGCACGATGGCTATAGCCTACGGTAAAAACTTTGGGAAAAGCCCGCAGGCAGGCCATCGTGACACTGGCCCCAAGAAGGCCCATGCCAATCACGCTGACTTTTTGTAAGTCATTCATTTTAAACATTTTATAAGTATTCCTATACAATATGCTCAAAGTCCAGAAAGTAACGCCAAAGAGCCTTCAAGTCAATTTTTTTCTTCCCATCAGCCCTTTAAAATGTTATAGTAGCTACATAATTATTGCCATAAAAGAGACAATAAGTCGCATTTATCCTTCTGTTTCATCTTTGGGTGAACAGAAGTTTTTTATATCTTGCAAGTACGATTGCAAGAGAGCAATTTCAATCGTGTACCTTTTTACGCAAGCCCCTTCGGGCAGTGGAAGAAAATGCCCGTCGGGGGACATTTATTCTTGAAATAAGTTAACTATAGATTACTCAAGGATTTAAAAGACTCTATGTCTGCAGTAGAAATAAAACCGTCTGCACCCGTTTATTTGCCCTTTGAAGACCAGATTGCCAAACTGGATCGGCAAATCGAGGAACTGCGCAAACAGGATAATTCCCTGCAGGGGCCTAATGCGCCTCAAATCCGCCAGATTCAAAAAGAGCAAACTCAATTGCTCAAAGACATTTACGCTAATCTGAGTCCCTGGCAGACAGTACAAGTTTCACGTCACCCCCAGCGTCCTCTGATGAATGACTATCTTCACCTGCTGTTTAAGGATGTGCGCATTCTGCACGGGGACCGCTGTTTTGGCGACGACCGGGCGATTGTGACCGCGATGGGACAAATCGGACGTGAAAAGGTCATGATTATCGGCCAGAACAAGGGCAAGGATATCAAGGAGAAGATCGCCTGCAATTTCGGATGCGCCAATCCGGAAGGTTACCGCAAGGCATTATTGAAAATGAAAATGGCAGAAAAATTCGGCCTGCCGATTGTGACTTTAATTGATACGCCCGGCGCCTATCCCGGCATCGGTGCTGAAGAACGCGGACAAGCCCAGGCGATTGCAGTCAACCTGATGGAAATGTCGCGGCTGCGTGTACCGATCATCTGCGTGGTTATCGGCGAAGGCGGCTCCGGCGGCGCTCTCGGTATCGGCGTCGGCGATAAACTCGCCATGCTGCAACATTCATACTATTCAGTCATTTCACCGGAAGGCTGCGCGGCCATTCTCTGGCACGACGGCTCCCAGGCGCCCCGAGCCGCGGAAGCCCTGAAACTAACCGCCAAAGATCTTCAGCAACTCAATCTGATCGATGCCGTTATTCCCGAACCTCTGGGCGGGGCACATCGGAATATTCACGATACCGTATATAATGTCGAGCAGTTTATTTTGAAATCACTGACCGAACTGAAACGCCTCAAGACAGACACCCTTCTTGACAGACGCTATCGGAAAATTCGCTCCTTCGGCCAGAATTGCGTTGAGCTGTCCGAAATGGCTGTTCAGCAGGCTCCGGCCATCCCTGACCGGCTATCAGCCAAGGTTCAAATCGCAGAAGCCCCACAGACCGCCCCGCTGCAATAATTGTACCGTCTTCTATCGCGAGTTGGATTTATCATCGCCATTTTTCTTTACTGAATCACCCAGTGTAATGGGACCAACTCCTTTGTCCGTCAGAACAAACGGACGAATCTGTGCATCGGTTTCATAGACCATCTTTTCGATGGCGATCTTGCGTGAACCCCGGAAAGGGCCAAGGCCGGAACGATTATTCCAACGATGATAAAACAGATACCACTCATCCATTACGGCATTATAAAGAAACGAATGATGCCCCGGCCCTTTATGTCGTTGGCTTCCGGACAGAATCACCCCACGATAGGTCCATGGACCGGTCGGCGTGTCCGATGTTGCATAATGAACGGAATATGAGGCATTATTCCAACTGCCATGACTATAGGAGAGATAATATATCCCATCACGATAGTGCATAAACGAACCTTCAGTGAAACTCGGGGGAGTCTGGACAGGGATTTCCCGGGCAAAACTGACCATGTCGTCATTTAATTCAAAAACCCGCAGCGTAGATCCGACACTTCCGCCGGTATACAAGTATGTCTTTTTTGATTGCGGATCGGTAAAAGCCATGGCGTCAATCGCTTCAAAATTGGGGTCGTTATTGTCCGACAATAATGCCCTTCCGCTATCTGTGAAAGGACCGGCCGGGGAATCGCTGGATGCAACTCCGATATGGGATGGTTTGGGGCCAACCGAATAATAAAGATAATATTTCCCATTCTTTTTGATGATGCCGGGTGCCCAGGCATGTTTATCAGCAGGAATCCATTTGATACTTGAAAAATCCAGAATCGGCCCATGTCTTTGCCAAGTCACCAAATCCTTTGACGAAAAAGCATAAAACTGACCTTGCGGGCCGGCAGTAGGATACATCCATACAATATCTTTTTCAAGCAGAACGTCAGGATCTGCTCCATTCATCACAGGATTATGATTTTCAGCAGAACTGGTTTCGATTTGGGTTTGATTAGTCAACTCTGCGGCCGAATTACATGCAATTGCGGCCAGAAAGAATAGTATATGGAGTAAAATTCTCTTCATGGCATATTATTCCCTTTTTTTCAATCTGTTTCATGCCCAGTTAATCTATTTATACACCATTAACCTGCAATACTATACACATACCCGGCGAGTTTACGTACCAAAATACTTCAATTTGTAAACGTTTTTTTATAAAAACTCTATGATTTTTGTACTTTTCGCGATATAATATATAAAGACTAATATGAATAATGCCTCGAATATACATAATCCGCTTGTTATTGAGACATTTCGCCGCAAAAAATATGGTATTCATAATCCATACGCGGATTATCTCTTGATTGCTTTACCAAGGAGTTATATATGGGTCCGGATTTAGAAAAAGCATTAAATGATCTTAGCCTTCGGATGAGACTGATACGTGCCATGCAGGAAAATCAGAAACCTGATGATACGCTGACCGAGCGAGAATCACTGATTCTTCAGCAGCTTTCTGAACGTGGTACTTTGACGGTTTCACAAATTTCTGAGGCCTGGGCCAATGTCAGCGAGAGTACGATTTCAATGACATTGACTAAGTTGTGGAAACGTAAACTGGTCTCCAAAACAATCAGCCCAGATAATCAACGGGTAACCCACGTAACCCTGACAGAAAAAGGACGTAATGAATTAAACCAGATATTTCAACAGCGACGAGAGCGTTTTCAAGCTCTTTTTGATGCCATACAGCTCACTGATCAAGATCGCGATGTTTTAATTCGCATTTGTCAGCGAGGGGTAGCTTGTATTGACCAATTACTGGGCAAGAAAAATAAGGCAATATAGCTAAGTTCCTGCATTTTTCTTTATGCACCCCAAAACCGGTCAAATTTGATCCGTTGATACCTCAATTTAGAAGCCATTATTTTGAAAAGATAAATATTGTAAAATTCATCTCAAAAAAATATTGGTCTAAAACATAGAATATGTAGAATTTTCACAATATTTACAACCAATTATATTATATAGACTTACATATATTTTATGGCTAAATATTTCAAATTTTGAACTAATCTTGAAATAAATCATTAAACATTTACGCCTTTAACTATATAATATATTTCAGAGCATTCGATTTCCGATTCCAATGGCCTTGACTGCCGGAGAATGCATACGGAATGCAACACCGCGGCAATGGGCCAAATGGAAGAAAGGAGCATGGAGAATGAGAACACAATGCATTAAAACCATTTGGAATATTGCAGTCATTTTGATAGTTGCCAGCGCCCCGACGCTTCTGGCTAAAGACAGACCTGCTGGAGGCGGCCAGCCATCGGCACCTCAGGCAGCGCCCGCTCCGAGATCGTCACCGGCACCTGCAAGCCGCCCCTCTTCGCCGGCACCGGCCGTGCCAACAACTCGCTCTGCACCGCAGCCAGTTTCCCGGCCCGCACCCCAGCAACCGCAGGTCCAGCGATCCTCTGAACCCACAGCTCGAAGCCGACAACCTGTTTCCAGTACTCCTTCTCAGGCCAGCCGACCTGTGACCAGTTCACGCAATACTGTAACGCAAAGCCGTACGATTCAATCTAATCCATCTTCCGGAACAGTGACGCAATCCGCACCGCAGCAGACAAGAATCCGTACCCGTCCGGTAGAGCGCAGTGTTCAGGTCGTTCGTTCCGGGCAGACCTATTCCGATGCCATCACAACCGGAAGTCAGCGGACAACGCAAACAAGAACAACTATCAATACAACACGCCCGCAGAGCACATCCAGGGATTCAGTAATCACTCCGATAAGCGGCAGCACTGCTAAGTCTCGCAGTACATCATCAGCAGCGGACTCTACAAAACGCACTAATGCTTCTGCCGGGACAAGCACTCAAACGTCCCAGGATGTTATCCGATCAGACCGGGTTGCGGAACCCATTACTGCGCGACAAACGCGCAGCAGCTCTCCTGCAGAACAGGTTACCACGGTAATCCCCAGGGAAAACACCTCCAGCAGCAACTCTGGTTTTGTCTATTATGGAGCAGCCAGCAAACGGGACAGGATCGCAACAACTGACACGACAACCGATCGCAGCACCTCCATTGCCCTGCGCCAAAAGACCGTCGAACCCATTCGTGTTTCGGCCGACAACATTCAGACTCAGCCGGAGCGTATTTCGGTTGATCGGATTACACGTTCTCCTGAGCGTGTTAATCGTACAGAATTAACAGAAAAAAGCGACAGGCCTGCTGCTGTTATTACAACCGGTGACAAACAAACTCCCGCAGAGCGAGTGACGCGTTCTGATGAAGCGACTAAATCTGCCCGTACAGCGACTTTGACCGATGAAAATCGTCAGCAGGACAATGCTGAACGTATAGCCCGTCCAAAGAACGAGGCCGAAACTGCGAAATCTTCCGGCAATCCGGAAACGGCCAGGTCCGCATCTCCGACCCTGCGACAATCTGACTCGGGCCGTGAAGCGATGTTGCGTTCCCCTGTGACCGACGGCGGCAGCGGTGCCCTAAGTTCATCTGAAACACGGTCCCCGGATGACCGAACCAGTCGAATCGTTGTCAATGGAGATAATAATGTTATTATCCAGGGCGACATTAATCATGATCATCCAAGACCCGACATTCCCCACCACCGTTTTCATGATATCGATCACATCCGCCATAACCCTTATTGGCACGGCTGCGGCAGCGGTTTTGTGTTCAGTTGGTCCAGCAGCAGTTGCGGATATATAGCGGTCGTACCGTATTACAACTGGTGGGGTTTTACGTACTACTATCCAAGCTATCATCGCAAGTACGTGTTTGTGAGTCTGGGCGGCTGCTGGCCAAGCTATCATTATCGGCGATACTATTGGTACGGAGCCCACCCGTATTACTGGTATGGAGCCGATGTGATTCCAGCCACTACATATCCAGACTAC
>JBDKVE010000019.1:0-6826 GCA_039679345.1 Anaerohalosphaeraceae bacterium | reverse complement strand
GCTCTGAATCCTGCCGAGCGGCTCATGGATCGCTATAAAGAAGAAACCGACCCCCAGGTATCGGTTGCGATATTTGAAGCCTTGGGAGAAGCCTGCTTTTTTGCGTTTTCTCCAGGCTCTAAGATTGTTCTGCCGGCCGAATTCAAGACCCAGACAATGCTGATTGCTGACAGTTACGCCTCCAAAGACGACCCGGAAATGGCGAAAAAAGGGGCAGAAGTCTTGCGCAAACTGTTGGAATTGGATGGCCTGACACCTAAAGAGGCCACAAAATATCTTGAAACTATTCGGAATCGATACCTCCAGGATACCGATAAAAAGGGTCCGATCCGCGGAGATTTGCTGACGATTATGGCACGTCTTTGCGGTCAGGGAAGCCAAAAAGCAGTAGCGGTAAAACTGTATCGACAAATATTTGAAGATGTTTTGCGGAATCGCGACGAAAACAGTCTGGTACGACAGGCCGCTACGGCAGGCATGATGAATGTCGATGCGACTGCGGCAATGAAACTCTTCCGTGAACTGAATATCAATACTGATAGCAGCCCTACGGTCCGGTTAATCATGATACATCTTGCCGGACAAAGTGGTACCGTGGAGGATTTGGAATGGCTGACAGGTCAATTGGGTTCGAATGGTCAGAGTGAGCCGGCCTGGCAGTCGATTCTGGAAATATTGAAGCGACAAGAGGCTAAGATTATTGTGGAATGGGCAACCCGGCTGGAACAAAATCCTGCGGTCGGTGATCAGATTCGTGAGGTATTGGAACTGGCGGAGCAAAAAGCTCTGGCTCAAAAAGAAGGGACGATACTCTGTGATTTGCAGGTTCGATTGCTGAAATGGCATCTGAATAAAGGTTCTTATGAGCATGTGGCTGCTTATCGTGAAAAACTGGAACTGAATGATAGCGCCCCTGCTAGCATAAAGAAACAGGCTATTGGGCAGACAAATACTTTTTCAGTAGAAGCATATCTGCAATTGCGTCAATTTCCAAAGGCGGCTGAGGTTATTGGAAATATGCTTCGCGAAAATGTGTTGTCCGATAATTCTGAGATATTAGATATGATAAACACTTTTTTTGTCTCAGAGAAAATTGTGATTGAGGATAAAACAGGTCTATTAAATACTCTGTCGGAATTATCGATAACTAATGAGCAGCGTTGGTGGCAGGACAAGGTGGAGCAATGGAAGGGATTGTTGACTCCAAAAGATAACAATTTGCCCAGCGGGGTGGTTACTGGAGCGAAATAAGTGAAATAAGTTTAATGAGATATGTATATTATGTATATCTATTAATAAATAAATTTACAGAGAGAAAATTGAAAATTTTTAATGTTTTTGTGATTTTTGTGATTGCAGTTCGGCATTCCGGTCTATATACTCTTTCCTTTACTAAAGAAGCAACGTAGGGAGTCCCTGTATCCATTGCGACAGGTTTTAGTCGCAGGGTGGCAGCTATCTGTATTTTAGACGTTTTTGTCTGAATGATTTACGATAGCCATGCGTTGCGTTTCATTGTGATATGAGTCGCTGCTGTAGCTCAGTCGGTAGAGCGCGTCCTTGGTAAGGACGAGGTCATGGGTTCAAATCCCATCAGCAGCTAAGGCAAATTTGCGTGTCCGGATGTGCCGTTGATGCCGTGAGGTGACATCTGGGATAACGAAAAAAGTTTAAAAACGAACATTAGAAAATTGTAACCAGAACCAGGAATATCAGGAGGTTATTAACAGATGGCTAAAGACGTATTTGTACGAAAGAAACCTCACGTTAACGTCGGAACAATCGGTCACGTGGACCTTGGGAAAACGACTCTGACCGCTGCGATCACGAAAGTGGCCAGCCTGATGGGTTTGTCCAAGTTTAAATCCTATGACGATATTGCCAAGGCGTCGGAATCCCAGGGTCGTCGTGACGATTCCAAGATTTTGACGATTGCGACAGCGCACGTTGAATATGAATCCGAAACGCGTCACTATGCTCACGTCGATTGCCCCGGCCACGCCGACTATGTGAAGAACATGATTACCGGCGCCGCCCAGATGGACGGAGCGATTCTGGTGATCAGCGCCTATGACGGCCCGATGCCTCAGACCCGCGAACACATCCTGCTGGCCCGTCAGGTTAACGTGCCCAAGATCGTGGTCTTCCTGAACAAAGTCGATCTGGTCGATGATCCGGAACTGATTGACCTGGTGGAAATGGAAGTTCGCGACCTGCTGAACAAGTACAATTTCCCCGGCGACGACACTCCGATTGTCCGTGGTTCCGCTGTGAAGGCCATGAAGGCCGAATCTGCAGATGACCCGGCCTGCGAACCCCTCAAGGAGCTTCTGAAGACTCTTGATGCTTATGTTCCGGTTCCGGAACGTGAAGTGGACAAGCCCTTCCTGATGCCGATTGAAGACGTGTTCAGCATCAAAGGCCGCGGTACCGTGGGTACCGGCCGTATTGAGCGCGGTATGGTGAAAGTCGGCGACGAAGTCGAAGTCATCGGTCTGGTGGAAGACATCCGCAAGACGACCGTGACCGGCGTTGAAATGTTCAACAAGACGCTGAATGAAGGTCAGGCCGGCGATAACGTTGGCGTGCTTCTGCGCGGCGTTGAAAAGAAAGACCTCGAACGCGGTATGGTTCTTGCCAAACCCGGTTCGATTACTCCGCATACCAAGTTTATCGGCGAAGTGTACGTGCTGACCAAGGAAGAAGGCGGACGTCATACTCCGTTCTTCCCCGGCTATCGTCCCCAGTTCTTTTTCCGGACGACCGACGTCACCGGTTCGATTACCGCGATTCGCAGCCGTGAAGGCAAAGCCGCGGAAATGTGTATGCCCGGCGACAACATTGAAATGGAAGTGGAAATCGGTTCCAAGATTGCGATGGAAGACGGTCTTCGCTTTGCGATTCGCGAAGGCGGCAGAACCGTTGGTGCCGGTGTTGTGACAAAGATTCTTGCATAATTGAACGACACAATCATGGGGCGTCGAGTGTCTCGGCGCCCCATTTTATCCTTGCCGGGCTGCAAATCCCGTTAAGGATTGTGTTTTAGAGAGGCATAGCATAATGGCAAAGCAGCAAAAACGAGAATGGGTGTGGCTTGAGTGCAAAGAGTGCGGCGACCGTAATTATCGCACGCCGGTCAATGTGCAGGGCGGAACACCAAAAATTGAACTGGTCAAGTTCTGTAAACGTGAACGGAAGCGCACGGTTCACAAGATCCGCAGGAAGTAACCGCGATAGACTCACGATTCCGTGAGTTCGGAACCGTTAATGGTATAGGTCAGTAGCTCAATTGGCAGAGCAGCGGTTTCCAAAACCGCAGGTTGGGGGTTCGACTCCCTCCTGACCTGGTGAGACGGTTGTCTGTCAGGTGGAGCAAATGACATCGGGCGGCATGGCGATTCAAGACTGCAGGATGGCAGAGCTGAATATGTTTAACACGGTTAAGGGAACAATACGACGATGAAGAACCTGAATATATACAAACGCGGCCAGGCAAAGAATACGCGTCTTTGGACGGCGATATTAGTGTTTGTGATTGTCGCTTATGGATGTTTTGTGCTTCATCAGAAACTGTCCACGATGAACAACATCTGGGTGGAAACACTGGTTCCGTTCGGCCTCTGTGCGATCATTGGAGGCGCGATTGCCTGGCTGATGAATAAGCCGTCGGTTGCGGATTTTCTGATCTCTTCGGAAGGGGAGATTAAGAAAGTCAGTTGGTCCACCCGTAAGGAAATTGTCAGTTCCACCAGTGTTGTGATTTTTGTGATGCTGTCGATATCGATTTTCCTGTATCTGGTGGATATGGGTTTTGTTTTGTTGTTTACGAGAATCGGACTATATTAATCGGGGCGACCCTCTCCGGGACACCGAGGATAAAAAATGTATTGGTACGTATTACGAGTAGCATCCAATAAAGAAGAACAGGTTCGAGATACGCTGGCCCGCAAGATGGAAGTGGACGGAGTCAAGAGTGTCGGGCGGATCATGGTGCCTACCGAGCAGATCAAGCGGATCCGCGCCGGTAAGCAGCGTGTCATCAAACGCAAGCTCTATCCCGGCTATGTTTTTATGGAATTGGATCCCAAAGACGACGGCAAAATTCCGGATGATGTATGGTTTATCATCAAGGAAACCGGCGGCGTCGGTGATTTTATTGGTACCGAAGGCGTTCCGACCCCCATGCGGGATACGGATGTGGCCAAGATGCTGAAAGAGGCTGAGAAGCCCGAAGACACCCCCAATATCAAGGTGGAATTCGCCAAAGGGGATGTGGTCAAGATTCGGGAAGGGGCCTTTGAGAATTTTGAAGGGTCTGTGGATTCGATTGATACCGAGCGGGGCGTGGTGCGTGTCATTGTGACGATTTTTGGCCGCAGTACGCCGCTGGATATTGAATATTGGCAGATTGAAAAAGTGTAATATACCCAACGGGTATGATTTTTCCGCGGCGGCCGCGGGCCGCTTTTATGCCGCGTGTATTCACTGGGTAACGTTACCCTACGCAGCCGCGGTGATAAAGATGTTGCTGGAAGCTGGCGGCTGAAAACTCTTTAGCCGCGATGGAATGGAAAAATTTAAGTAAGATCAGTATAGAATAGAGGTAAGGACCTACTATGGCCAAAGAACTGGTAAAAGTGATTAAGCTGCAGGCTCCCGGCGGCAAAGCGACGCCGGCCCCGCCGATTGGCCCCGCGCTGGGGCAGCACGGCGTCAATATCGGGCAGTTTGTATCTCAATTTAACGAGCGCACCCGTGAAATGAATGGAACGGTGGTTCCGGTTGAAATTTCTGTCTATAGCGACCGGAGTTTTGATTTCATCGTCAAAAGCCCGCCGGCGGCTGTGTTGCTGAAAATGGAAGCCGGAATTGCTCAGGGCAGCGGTGTGCCGAACAAGGAAAAAGTCGGCAAGGTCACCAAGGCTCAGGTACGCAAGATTGCACAGACCAAAATACAGGATCTGAATGCCTACGATCTGGATCATGCAGACCGGATTATCATGGGTACCGCCCGCAGCATGGGTATTGATGTCGTTGATTAGTAACAGGTAAAGACAGGTCCTGCTGCCGGCGGGTTTAGCCTGATCCGTTCAGGCTGGTTTTGACGGCGGGGGATTCATGTCCCGGATGCTATACGCTAACCACGGCGAGACAGTGGAAGCGAAGTAAAACAGGATTTTTCGCGAGGAAAAAATGCTAAAACGAAGTAAACGGTATAATAATGACGCCAAGAAGGCAGTGGAAGAGCCGCAGCCGCTTCCACTGGCTGTCAAAAAACTCAAAACTTTTGCATCGACGAAGTTTGATCAGTCGGTGGATATCGTGATGCATCTGGGGATTGATCCCAAGATGGCTGACCAGGGTATTCGCGGTGCGATCAGCCTGCCCAATGGTATCGGTAAAGCTCGTCGTGTTATCGCTTTCTGTGAAGACAGCGAAAGCGAAGCCGCCAAAAAGGCAGGCGCCATCGAAGCCGGTGCCGATGAGCTGATCAAGAAAGTCAGCGAAGGGTGGACCGACTTTGATGTGGCGATTGCCTCACCGAAAATCATGGGCAAGGCCGGCAAGCTGGGTAAGGTGCTGGGTCCTCAGGGCAAGATGCCTTCTCCCAAAAATGGCACCGTGACGCCGGACATCCTTAACGCCATTAAGGAGTTCGCAGCCGGTAAAGTCGAGTTTCGCAACGATGCAGGCGGCAACGTTCATGCTGTGGTTGGCAAGCTGAGTTTTGAGGAAGCCAAACTGGCTGAGAATATTCAGTCGTTCATCGACCATATCAAACGGATGCGTCCGTCCTCGGTCAAGGGTATTTATATCAAAAAGATCAGCCTGTCGGCAACCATGAGTCCCGGCGTCTTGCTGGAAAATATATAAATCAGTCAAGCAGGCCGAAAGGGCCTATTACACTACATAAAGAGGTGAACTATGAGTTATGCGGTAAAGGGATTAGTTCAAAACGAATATACCAAACGCTTCGACGGCGTCGGCTCGTTTATGGTACTCCAGACCATCGGCATCAGCGGCGTTGACAACAATAAGATGCGCGGCGAGCTGAAGAAAAAAGGCGTGAAGATGATGGTTGTTAAAAACAGCCTCATGCGTCGTGCTCTCGAAACGCTGGGACACCCCAAGGGCGGACAGTTATTTGAAGCCGGCCCCTGTACGGTGGTCTTTGGCGGTGACAGTATTGTTGATGTGGCAAAAACGCTGGAAAGCTGGCTCAAGAAGAATAAGGCTCTGACGATCAAAGGAGCCTATGTCGAGGGTGAAGCCCTGAATGCCGCAGCGGCTAAGGGACTTTCCAAGATGCCGACGCGGGCAGAGCTGCAGGGGCAGATTCTGCGAATCGCCATGGCGCCCGGTGCCAATGTGGCCGGATGCCTGGTTGGTCCCGGCAGTGCTATCGCCGGCTGCGTAAAAACGCTGATCGAAAAGAAAGAAAAAGAAGCGGCATAACAGCCGTTTTGGACGTTATAATAAAATTAAATTGAAAGCGGTTATCGAGGTTGTCCCGCGACAGCGGGTTAAAAGGGACGGCGGAGTCCCCACTACCCCGAAGCCATAATCCTACAGGAGTAAGTGGAAATGTCTCGTGAATTTAGCGATCAAATCAAACAGTTAGGTGATCAGATTGTTGCGTTAACCCTGATGCAGGCCAAAGAACTGGCTGACTATCTGAAAGAAGTGCATGGCATCGAGCCGGCAGCCGGTGGTGCCGTGATGGTTGCAGGTCCTGCCGCTGGAGCCGGTGAAGCGGCCGCAGTCGTGGAAAAAACCAGCTTTACCGGGGTTCTCACGTCGGCCGGCGCCAAGAAGAGCCCGGTGA
>JBDKVE010000018.1:0-3162 GCA_039679345.1 Anaerohalosphaeraceae bacterium | reverse complement strand
AGGATACTGACTTTATTGAGCTTTCACAGCCGGCCGGCCTTGCCGTCGCATCGAATCCTGCCATTAACCAATAGAATAAGCATCGGCAAAAAAATACTTGCAAGAGGTATCCAGACACATAAAATATCACAAATGGATGTGAACCTGTTATATAAGCATGGTTTTGGAAATTCTCACAAATAAATGGATTGACACCTATTTTTGAAAGGGAACACGAGTATGAAGAACCTGTTGATTTTAGCCCTGATGGGCGCGATGAGCACGGTCACCGCAGCGGCAGACCCGCTGACAACAACCGTGGATGTAGGCTGGTATAGCCAGTACATGTGGCGCGGTTTCGATGTGATGGACGACAAAGCGGTCGTCACTCCCAGCGTCAACTTTGATTTCGGCAACGGCTTCAATTTTAACGTCTGGTCAGCCCAACCGGGTGCCAGCGGCGGTAATGGTTTCAGCACCGTCAATGCAACGGAATTCGATTACACCGTGTATTACAAGAACTTCATCTGGGAAGATGGCTGTCTGAAAACCGACTACAGTGTTGGATATCGCTTCTATGACTTGACGGATATGCCCAGCAATGACGCCGACCTGCAGGAAATGTTCCTCGAACTGGCATGGCCGAATGCCATCGGCAATGGCTTTACTCCCCGTTATGCCTATTATCACATGTGGAATTCCGAGGGCAGCGGCTGGGTCCGCAAGTACAGTGGCCCCATTCATGACCTGGGTCTGGATTATGCCTGGACATTCGAACAAGCCCCCGAACTGCCGATGAAACTGTGCTGGGACATTGTTTATAATGATGGCACAGGCACCATTCAGGATGATGCCGGCACCTATGCCAACGGGATTGGCCCCGTGGATCATGACTGGTCGCACATGGTCTGGGGACTCTCTACCAGCATTCAGGCCTTAGGCGGCAAAATCACCCCCGGCGTCTGGTACCAGAACTCGATGGAAGACACCGTCAACACCGAAGATGAACTGTGGGGCGGCATTTCGTACACCATCAGCTTCTAAGACCCTATGAGTCCAAACAAATCAAAAGCCGAGTCATTACGACCCGGCTTTTTTATTGAATATCCTAAAATCCTTCCGGTTACACCGGTCGAAAGTACGCTTCGTCCTGGACCGCCGAGAGCATTGATCCGTCTTTCTTTTCGTACTGCCTGCCATGCCCAGCGTTTAGTTTTTCCACAGTTCCTGTGCCGGAAACCACCCGCAAGGTACGGTAAAAAGCGGTGCCCCCGCTGAGTCGTATAAATCAATTTGGGTTTACTGCCCCCTCATCCAGTAAGCGGCCAAGACAGCATAGTCGGCCAGATTGACAAAACCATTAGCGGTAATATCCGCTCCAGCACAGTTATTGGAATTGGCGCAGTTGAACGATAACCACCATGTCGCGAAATGGTTTAAATCTTCGACAAAAACACCATCGGGACAAGCAAAGTCGCCTCGGTTAGAAAATGCTGTCGTCAATTGCGGATAATCCAATTCATCAACACACATTCGCCAATAATCATTTTCCCCATTTATTACTTCATTCGTAAAATCCCATCCGAGCGAAATATACGTCATAATTGTTTTCATCTCAATGGTTATTTTCCCCAGCATCCCAGCAGTATACCCTGTCCCTGCACCCGTATTTTGACCACTGGTTTGGGTATCCCAAAACAATTTAATAGCAGTGCCTTGATTGTTTCCAAACAAACCTCCACTATTTCCAACACCGGAAACATTGCAAGCACTATAACAAAAGGCAGCAGTTCCTTTTGAATACCCTGCGATACCCCCTACCACTTTTCCTCCAGTAATGATTCCTGTCGAGTATAAGTTAGAAAGGGTACTGGCGTTTTGCCATCCCGTTACGGCCCCAACATAGTCTCCCGAGGAACTGATGTTGACATTCTCCAGCCCCAGATTCTTTATGGTAGCGGAATTACCAACGTATCCAAAAAGCCCTACATATTGCTCAGAATTTGATGCGATATAAGTCAAATTCCTGACAACATAACCATTCCCATTAAACGTTCCGCTGAAGTATTGCTTATCATTTAATCCAATTTTGTTAAAGTCATTCTCAGAATAAACAGACATATCAATATCATCCATCAACTTGAAAGTCTTATTCCATTCAGAGGGATACAATCCAATTGCATTTAATTGCCATGCATTCTGAATCTGATATGGATTGCTCGGGAACCCGGCACCTGTCAAAAATTCACTCAACAGTTGAGAGGGCAATGGTATCCCTGGGGTCACCTCCCAGAAAAGACGAGGATAGTCTTGTCCTTCATTAAGTATCCATAATAGTGCCTCTGGTTTGTTCCAGGCGATATAGTTAGCGGATTGCTTCATTTGTTCTGAAGACCTCCCCTTGCCTCCGGCGCTTGTAGATAGCTCAGAGGTTTGCGTATCCCAAAAACAATTTAACACTCCGGTTGTCGCATTGCCCACCAGACCACCACCATCAACAGCGAATATTACTTTGCCGGCACTATAGGAAGTATTGATTGTGCTATACTCCATATCTCCCACCAGACCGCCAACTGAGCCATTCCCGGAAACATTACCGATATTATAACAGTTGCTCGTCTCAGAATTTGACTGTCGCCCTGTCAAACCTCCGACTTTTGTACCGACACCAATAACATCACCTGTATTTTTACAACTCCGCAATTTGATCCCAAAATCAGATTGGGCGGGAGCGGTTTGTTTTCCGGTAAGTCCCCCAACACTGGATTGTCCCTGAATATTGCCTGCATTATAACAGTTGTCAATCTCTATAGCGATTGCTCCAGCAACTGATCCAGCTAATCCGCCGACGTTATCTTTTCCTGTGATATTACCGGTATTGTAGCATTTGTCAATCTCTACAACATCTACTCCAACGGAGCCTGCTAATCCACCAACATCATTATCCCCCGTGACTTTCCCTGTATTATAACAATTTCTTATTATTCCAGAATTGAGTTTCCCAACCACCCCCCCAATTATACTTTGTCCAGCTACATCGCATGCGTTATGGCAGTTATGGATAGTACCAGTGATATTCTGTCCCACCAGCCCCCCTGCATAGGAAGTGGTTGTGGAAAAACAAATAATATTGCCTGTCGCAAAACAGTTGTTAATAGTCCCACCCCCGTTCGCTCCCACCAG
>JBDKVE010000017.1:0-8992 GCA_039679345.1 Anaerohalosphaeraceae bacterium | reverse complement strand
TCCGCCGGTGTCAAAGAACTCCGACAGGTTCTCGATACCGCCAAAGATCGGCTCGTGGCTTCCGGCCGTCGTACCGTCCTGTTTATTGATGAAATTCATCGCTTTAACCGGTCTCAGCAGGATGTCCTTCTGGATGATGTGGAAAATGGGATTGTTACTTTAATCGGTGCTACGACCGAAAATCCTTTTTTCAGTGTCAATTCTCCCCTTATCAGCCGCAGTACGGTCTTTACATTTGAACCCCTGAAGGTCGAGCATATCAAATTGCTCTTGTCTCGGGCTATCACCGATGAGCAAAATGGCTTGGGCAAGATGCCTTTGGCAGTTCAATCTGAAGGGCTCGATTTCCTTGCAGAGATTTGTGATGGTGACGCGCGCAAAGCCCTGACTGCCCTGGAAGTGGCCGTGCTGTCCAAGCAGAAACACACAAAAAAAGGTAATACTGTTGAAATCTCACTGGATGACATCAAGGAATCCATCCAGAGGAAGTCGGTCCAGTATGATGGCTCCGGCGATACCCATTACGATTTAGCCAGCGCCCTCCAGAAATCCATGCGAGGCTCAGACCCCGACGCTACCATTTATTGGCTGGCCAGGATGATTGCCGGCGGCGAAGATTTACGGTTCATAGCCCGACGGATTGTGGTCTGTGCCGCTGAAGATGTCGGCAATGCCGATCCCATGGCGACAATTCTGGCGGCCTCGGCAATGCAGATTGCCGAATTTGTAGGCTTTCCGGAGGCACAATTGCCATTGGCTCAGGCAGCCATTTATATTGCCTGTGCCCCCAAATCCAACGCCTGTGCCAAGGCAATCTGGGGAGCCGTGGCCGATGTCCAATCCGGACGGACAATTCCAGTGCCCCTGCATCTGCGGGATTCGCATTATAAATCCGCTGCCAAGCTGGGACACGGTATCGGTTATCAGTATCCCCATGACAGCCCCAACGGATTCATCCCTCAGGATTACGTCGGCCAGCCGCTGCCTCGCAGGTATTACGAGCCGAAACACGTGGGACGCGAAAAATTGGTCGCCGAATATTTACAAAAGCTGCGAAATCAAGTAGAACAGATGCGGCAAACGCCGTCCCAGTCGTCGTGATAGACAGGCAACGGCTGTAAATCGGATAATTTGAGCAAAACAGGCTATTAGACCGATATACATGGGTAACGAACCAAATGTCGATTGGCAGGGGTTCATTCATCAGGGATAAAGAATGAATAGTGCGGAACAAAAGCGACAATTGAGAAAACGGATACAGCAGATTTTGGCGGGAATACCCCCGGAAATGCGAATACAGAAAAGTCGGGCGATTTGCACTGATGTGCTGTCGTCTGAGGAATACAAAAAAGCGTCTGTGGTCATGCTGTTTCTGTCAATGGTACATGAGGTGGATACCACGGCGATGATTCTGGATGCCTTTCAGCACGGGAAAACCGTTGCGGTACCCAAAATGTCCTGGCAGCAGCGGCACATGATTCCGGTGGAAATCCAGTCGCTGGATACAGGATTGCAAGTGGATCGAATGGGTTTACGCAATCCAACAACTGGAACTCCGGTTCCGTTTGAAGACATTGATTTAGTAATTGTGCCCGGCCTTGGTTTTGACCGGCAGGGCAATCGGCTTGGCCGGGGCGGTGCGTATTATGACCGGTTTTTGAGTTCGCCCGGTATGCGTGCAATAAAATGGGCGGTAGCGTTTTCAGAGCAGATTCTGGATGCGATACCGCATGAAGATAAAGATGTGCCGATGGATGCAGTTGTTACGGATGCGGGCATTCTGAGAATGTAACGCAAACAGGATGTGTCTGTCGAAGAATTGTGGTTAGTGATAGATTAAAAGAAACAAACAACAGAGGAACGGATTCTGTATGAAAGTAGAGTATCGACCTTATCAGGGAAAAAATGGAAGTAATTCAAGGACGCGGATCATTCTGATTATCCTTGCAGTAGCGATTGTGGGGCTGGTTGCTCTGAATCGCTGGAAGAAAAAACAGGCTGAGCAGGCCAGGCTGGAAGGGCAATCCGAGACGGTGAAAGCGGTTGAAACAACCGAGCATACTGTCCCGCAGAATACACTGCGAACGGCAACGGTGGATACCACAGCCGAACAGCTAGAACTGGCTGCCGGCTCCGCCAAAACCGATGTCCCTGCTGTCCAGCCGCAGCCGACAACGCCTACTCCTCAGCCCGTCGTGGACCAGACCCAGCCAGCTCAGACACCTGTCGCCCAGGATGTTGTCCAGCCTGCACCGATTACTCCTGTAGTCGATACCATTACCAGTCCTGAAGCCGCTGCCATGATTCGGCAGGCGGTTCAGGATATTAGTGCCGGCAAGATTATTACCGCCCGCGACCAGCTCAATCATGCCCTGGACCTGACCCTCAGCGATGCGGTGCGTGACGAAGTCAAAAAACAGTTGACCAAATTATCCGAAACATGGCTGTTTAGCAAACAGGTTGCCGTCGGCGATACCATGACCGAAATCTATAAAGTCCAGCCCGGTGATGTGCTGGCTATCCTCTGCAAAAAATACAAGGTGCCGCACGAAGCCATCGAAAAAATCAATGGTATTACCAATCCTGAACGGCTTCAGGCCGGCCAGGCCATTAAAGTCATACATGGGCCTTTCAGCGCCGTTGTCAGCAAGAAGAATTTCACGATGGATATCTATCTGCAGGGCGTGTTCGTCAAGCAGTACAAAGTCGGGCTTGGCAAGGTGGAACATGACACCCCGACCGGCAAATGGAGAGCGATTGCCGGCGGCAAGATGATTAAGCCCACCTGGACGGATCCGGATTCAGGACGTGTCTATCAGGGCAGTGACCCGGATTATCCGCTCGGCTCGCGCTGGATTGCTCTGGAAGGTCTGGAAGGCGCCGCCAAAGGCCGCACCGGATTTGCAATACACGGCACCAAAGAGCCCGAAACCATTGGTACCCGGGCCTCACGCGGCTGTATTCGTCTGTTTAACGGCGATGTCGTCGAAGTCTATGATTTGCTGGAAGCCGGTGTTTCGGAGGTTATGGTTGTTGAGTAAATGGTATCAACTGTCCAGCATGAACGTGGCTGTACAGTAAATGAATAATCAGTATGGGGAATGGCCGGCGTATCCGGCCTTTTCCTTTCATGGCTAAAAAGATGACCAAGAGACGGGCAAAAATCAGTACCGCAGCAGCAGGGGGTTCGGCGATAGCACATCTGCTTTTGCTGGGTGCTTTTGCCGCGGTGAGTCTGGAACCGGCCGGAACTCCCGATGGAACCCTCGGTGCTGTGTCTGTCCAGCAGATTCAGCAGGTCATTGAGGAACCTCTGATTACCGAGAAGCCCGAAGTCAAGCCTCTGCCCCCGCCGCCTGAGCCGCAACAAACACCCCAGCAGGTAAAGTCGATTGAACCGCTTGTCCAGACGCAGCCCAGGGCCTATCCGACCCCTCAAAAAGTGTCCGATAGCCCCCGACAGGATATTTCCTTCTTCGGCAACAAGACCGCGGCACAGAACATTTGTTTCGTCGTCGATTGTTCGGGCAGCATGTACGGCCGGCTCGGTATGATTCAGCGTCAATTGAAAAGCTGCATCGCCGCCCTGTTTGATACCCAATCGTTTTGCGTGATATTCTTTATGGATGGCAACACACTGCTGGAAACCGGCTCAGGAATGCTGACGCCCGCCACCGGCCAGGCCAAGTCCGAGGCCTTTACACTGATCGACAGTGTTCATCTTGGCGGCCAGACCAACGCCGTCCAGGCCCTCCAGCGGGCCATGCAGTTTCGTGACAGACGCGGTCGGGCGGTCCAGGTTGTCTATTTTCTGACCGATGGTTTTGATTTGTCTGAAACCTCCGGCCAGCCCTTCGATACGCAGATTGAGACCATTCGCAAATCCTGTGCCCCCGGCGCGGTGATTCACACCATCGGCTTCTGGGCTACCGAACAGGACCAGCAGCGATTAAAACAAATCGCCGAGATGACCGGCGGCACGTTTCTGCATATTGATGATTGACAGCGTCTGTTTTTTCGTGTCAGATAAGCACATGATGATGGATTCGAACAATAAATATGGGATAGCAAGCTGATGATGATACTAGCAGCCCAAAGTTCTGCGGGACAATTGTCCCAGACCTATTTCACGCAGTTCGTGGTGGCCGGCGGGCCGATTGTATGGTTTATCCTGCTGCCGATGTCCGTGGCCGGGATTTACTTCTGGCTGGAGTTGTGCATCACGATACGCCGCCGCCGTCTCCTGCCGCCGGACATCAGTTCTGAGATTGCCACCGTGGCCCAGCGTCATGGCACCGCCAGCCTGCCTGCCCGGTTCAGCGGCAACACCGACATGATCAGCCGGGCCGTCTGTGCCGCCTTTGCCAAGACCCGTAAGATTCGTCCCACCCACGAGCTGCTCAGCCAGATTGCCGGCGAGAGCCTCCAGGAACAGGGCCTTAAACTCCTCCGAAAGACCGAATGGTGCAATCTGCTGGGCAATGTCGCCCCCATGGTCGGCCTGTTCGGTACCGTCTGGGGTATGATTGAGGCGTTCAATCTGCTGGGCATTGCCGCCGGCCAGCCCCGTCCGGGTGAACTGGCTTCTGCGATTTCGGTTGCTCTGGTGACGACCTTCTGGGGACTTCTGGTTGCCATCCCGTCGCTGTTTATCGCAGGAATGTTTCGTTCCCGCATCGAAGCGTTCATTGCCGAAGCCGCTGTGGAAACTGAGACGCTGCTGGAAACTCTTCTTGAAGCCCGACAGCATCAGGCCGGCACTGGCGGCAAGCCTTCTGGCTCTGCTTCCAAATCCAGCCTCGATGCAGAGACCCAAGACCATCCTGATTCTTCCAGATCATCCCTTCCGGTGCAACAATGAAAGTCGTGCTCTATCATCAGCGAAAAGAAGGGGGCTTTGACCTGACCCCGGTCATTGACGTGGTCTTCCTGCTGATAATTTTCTTTATGCTGGTCTGCCAATTCGGCGCCGCCGAACATTTCGAGGCACTGCTGCCCGATAAGATTAAGGCTGCCGATCCGACCCAATTTCAGATTGATTCAACCGTCAGTGTCAATGTTGTTCAACAGGAAGAGGGCATTGTTTATGCGATTGGTTCTGATGTGCTGTCCGGCAGCGATCCGGAGTTGTTGACTACAATGATTTGTGCCGGCATTGATAGCCGATTGGCCGACGGCAATGCATCCCGCATCGTCCGGCTGCGCTGCGACAAGCACGTCCCCTTTGAAAAAATCCGCCCCGTCCTGGCCGGCATCTCCCAAAGCAAAGCCGAAAAAATCCAATGGGCGGCATTTAAAGAGTAATTACAATAGATGTTTTTTGCAGCTTTAAAATATTTGTAAGTCTTTATTTTGAAATATGTTGCGAATACTGCGCCTGGAGAAACTTGAACCCCCAATCCTCAGTTCCGAAGACTGGAAACCGAAGATGGCAAAGCATTGCAATATAAGGGACTTACGGCAGGGCGAGAATCGAGCTTACAAGCCAGCTTACAAACGAAACCTGAAAATGCCTCTGCTGTACCCCCGGAACTGGCCCAGATCATCGACCGTTGGGACAGCCTGCCGGAGCATAGTGGCGAAAGAAATAACAACTTATTGACTTATCCAATTTTCCGCAAAGATGGAAAAGTCGGCTAAATCTACGACCCCAGAATAATTAAAGCCTGCACCGTTACAGTAGTTTTATCTCCAATATTTTTCAGTCTATCCCGAGCTTTCACCCTTTTTCTATTTCATCGTCAATCGAAGAATTTCTTCCTGTGTCAACGCTTGATTATAAATCCGAACCTCATCGATCAAACCACTGAAGAAACTGACCTGCGCCGTACCGTTATAAACCGAACCGATTAGAACATTCTGACTGGCGACAGTATCAATCGCTTGAGTGGTATTATAAGTTCCCGTCTGTACAATCCCATCAACATACAGCTTGATTTCATTGACACTCGGCGATCCATCATCCGCCAGAACCGCCGCCACATGATGCCACTGCCCATCTGCAACAGAGACATGGCCATAAACATACCCGCCCCAAACGCCCACTGCCAGTTTGCCGTCTGTTTGGGTACGGAACAGCCACTTCTGCCCGCTGGCCGCATTCCCCCACGACAAAATCGCCTGTTCTTTGCCGGTGGAATTGGCCTTAATCCATGCTGTACAGGTTCGTGAGATTGTCCCAGTGATACCTGTAAACTCAGCTATTTCTATAAAGTCATCTACACCATCCAATTTTACTGCCCCATTTCCGACCTTCGCCTGGGATGAATCAACCAACACTGGCGCACCCACAGCCGACCCGGGATATCCGCCAAAACTGTCGTTCAGAGAGTGGTCTAAACTCCAACGAGCAACCTCTCCTGGGGACCGGCCGGGTTGCAACCAATGAGGCACAAATGTCACAAGATCCTCAACATCGACGATACCATCCCCTTCGGGCCATGGAGCGACATCTACGGCAGATTCGTTCTGACACCAATATTGTGCCATCACAGCGAAATCTGCCATATCTATCCTCCCATCCTTATGAAAATCCAACGCGTCCAGTTCCAGCATGACATACCGGGGATCCGCATGAATAGTCGAGCCGAAAGCATCTCGGCCCCTGATCGTCCACCAGAAACCTTTAAATGGCAGTCCGGTCACTATGCCACTGGGTGGAGTTGAGGTGTCTGAGATGACTTTGTAATCCATGACCCGATATGGATCCGAACCGATCAGAAGTTCATACCCAACCACATTCTGGCTTGCTTTGCATGTAAGCATGTAACCACGGACATTGCGGTCATATACTGGCTTGAGTAGAGCAACCGGTTCGGGGAGTCTGGCAGAGTAAAGAGATGGGGACATGAAATCCAGGTGTCCAGGCCCAAATGTTGGAAATGGCTGCGTGTCAGGATAATATTGCCCCAACCACTGATAGTAGTAAGTAATTTTGTATGGATCCGTTGTCAATTGAAGATTCCTGGCTGGGCCCAATATCGAAAGATAGGTACCCGCAGTTACCCCGCCATGGTACTGATCCGTCTGCCATATGGACTCATCAGGGGACCAGTAAAACCAGAAGACCGGAGCCCTGTGCTGATTCTGAGGAAAGAATACATTGAGGGCTCCATCGATAGGAGAGCGGGGGTCTGTGGAGTAGTGATTGTCCACCCAGCATTGTTCTCCATCAACGGGGTATGCATTAAAGGCAGCGACCTCCGGCCGAACATCATAACAGTCTCCGGAGCTGCCCGCATCACAGAGAGAGACACGATTTACGGCATAACGCCGGTCGTAGTACGTCGTATTGAGATAATTGGCCACAGCAATGGCCGGCATGACCCCCGTGCTATGGCCCCACGTCTGAATCGGCTGCTTGTAATCCGGGGCAACACGACAGAGATATTCGATTAGCATGTTTGCACAACCGTTGTAGGTGTACGGTTTCATTTGTGAATCCGGTTCATACCAACGGAAGTTAAGCACGTTGGCATTGTACCACCATTCAGTGAAGTTAGAAAATGTCCAGCCGCCGTAGGAACACGAACCGCCACCAAAAAAGACAAACGTAGGTTTGTCAGGATCGAATCCACCGGTTACGATTTCGATCATTGAGGTACTTCCGTAGGGGTCCGGGAAATCGGGAATAAGCGGCATGATGATGACGTCCACCGTATCGGGCAGGCTTTCTTGTTCACCATCACTCACAACAAGTTCCAATACGGCTTTCTGAGTCACGCTGGTCCGCATGAAACCACTGATCGTTGGCGTAGCTGTTTTCGAGTCTGTTATCGTTACCGAAGGTCCGGACACCTGACGCCACGTATAGCCCAGTGGTTTTAAATTGTTCGGATTATACGAAGCTCTGGCATCCAATTGCACAGGATCGGTGGCTGCATATCGCGGCAAACCGGCCTCGGCAACAGGAAGAAGAGCCGTACCCAGGACAATTTTCACCCTTTCGGGAAGACTTTCCGTAATTTCATCTGCAACCTTCAACTCGAATACATAGATTCCCGGTGCCGAGGGAGCAAAGGCGGGGCTATCAGTTTCGGGACCGCTCAATACGACTGTGGGGCCACTGATCTGGGTCCATGCATAGTCCTTCTGGCTTTCCAAGTTATGAAAATAGGAATCCGTGCCGTCAAGCGTGACTATTTCCGGCAAGTCTGGGGCGGTCTGATCAGGACCGGCATCGGCAATCGGTTTAATGTATCCTCGGTATTCATCTGCACCGATATCAACACATTTGCCAAAAATCCGCTCTTCAGTATCGATGTCTTTATCATCAACCTCGGCAATAAAGGAAGGATCGCCTGCACTGATGCAAGGAGAGTCGCTCAAGAGGTGATAATCCTGTATCGCCGCATTCACAAACAAAGGGTCTTGTGAGATATTTCCGTCAACCCCCGTTAAATTGGCAAGGCCGGAGTAGTTGCCCCAGTTATTATTGTAGACATTGTTGTAGGCTATGGGATAATACTTGGATGCCTCAAAACCTTCCCACATCAGCCCTCCGCAGGTAGTGGCTGAGCCGTTAGCAAGGATGTTGCTCACAATCTGGCATCGGCCCTGTCCATAGAGGTTTCCTCCGTATGCAGCCGTATTGGCAACAATTGTATTATTCATCACGTCGGTGAACTGCTCACTGAGTCGTGCCAAAACACCGCCTCCCCGATTCAAAGCCGAGTTACCAAAGATCAGATTACTTCGAATCGTCACGCCTCCCTTGAAAACATACACACCTCCCCCCATATAGGCCGTGTTGCTTTTTATCGTATTGCCCACCACGTTTGCATTCGATTCCACGCACGCCACCCCGCCTCCGTACCCGTATATGCCTGCTGTTCCTAATGGCATTTTGTTATTAACGATCACGTTGTCTTTGATCGTGGGTGAAGACCGAAAGCAAAAGACACCGCCACCCAAATAGGATGTGGCATAGTAATAGCCCTGTGTTCCCGTCCCCCCGGTCATCGTGAAGCCCTCCAGGATGGATTCAGCTCCC
>JBDKVE010000016.1:0-14841 GCA_039679345.1 Anaerohalosphaeraceae bacterium | reverse complement strand
AGTTGTACCGTAATAGGCAGACTCAGGCCGAAACCGCGATTGTCACGATTGATTTTATTATCGGAACGCGAGAAGATATTCCATATCCAGTCCTGTTCCTCCTGCGGAATACCGATGCCGGTATCTTCCACCTCAAATCGCAGCCACGACCGAATTGCATCATCCTTGCGACTGATTCGAACATAAATATGCCCCTTTTCGGTGTATTTCAGTGCATTATCGATCAGGCACACAAGACATTGCCGCAGGTGGACCGGGTCCGCCAGGATATGTTCAGGCAATTGACCTATCCGCTGAATTTCAAAACACAGTCCCTTGTCTTCGGCGGGCAGATAATAAATCGACCATAATTCACGCAGCAATTTTTCCAGAGACAGCGGTTGCGGTGAAAGGACAATGTCGCCTCGTTCAATTTCCGTCAAATCCAGAATGCCGTCAATCAGACACAGCATGGTTCCGGCCGCGGCATGAATACTCTGAACAAATTCTTTCTGGTGTTCTGCCAGAGGCTCTTCACGCAGCAAATCCGAAAATCCCAGCACCGCATTCATCGGGGTCCGCAATTCATGGCTGATGTTGGCCAGAAAATCCGTTTTGAGTTTATTGGTCTTGTCCGACAACCGTGCCAGACGTTTGGCCTCACGGACCGCACGTTTCAGTTTTTCATTAATCCGGTTGAGCTTGGCCTGGGTCTCAACCAGCTCGGCGTTGGAGGCTTCCAGTTTAGAATTGGCAATTTCAACCTGCTGTTTGTGCATCCGCTGCTTGCGAAAGTTCTGCCTGAGATACAAGATAAATATTCCCCCCAGCATCAGCCAGCAGAAAAGAAGCATTCCGCATGCACCATAGAATACATACAATTCCCGCTGCTGCATGTGCTTAATGTCTTTTTCCATCTGCTCGGCCAGGGAGACCAGAGAAATGAAATCGGCATCGAATGCCGCAACCGCATACGCTCCCTGGCTGGACAAGGTGACAAATTCAAGCCGGTCCAGAATCTGCTCGCGATAGGACGCGATTTGCTTGCTGATGGTCTCGGCATATTGTCGAATGGAAGCATTACGAACATGGGGATAAGAATCATGCTGGTTGGTACCCCCATGCAGGATTGCCTCTGAATACCAGACTGCATTATCCAGATGAGAACGAATCCGGTTCAGATAATTATCATCAGGGCGGAATAGGTATTTTTCAAGCCACAAATGAGCTGCTGCGGCTTCGATGCGGATTTCCATTGCAGCGCAGCACACTTTGCTGTGCTCCTGGGTTATTCGCCGGGCCGAAAACCAGGCATAACCAAGGCCTACTGCAGACCCGAGAACACACACTGTAATCGCCAGATAAATCCGGATGATTAACTGTTTGCCCTTGGCCGGCTGTTCACTTTGTTTGTCAGAAATTCCATCCATAACCTTGTCCGAGAATACCACGCACTCATCGGGTGTAAATCATCACAGATAGCACATCTGTTATAGCTGTTTTCTATCGATTATTCCACATGCAGTGGACATAAACCGAAATTCAGCAACAACAGCTTGTGATTAATATCGACTATCCAAACAGGCCATTTTAAAGGGAAAAAAACTTATTTTTTGGTACCACCGAACAAGGTTATTGTGAAAGAATTCGCAACTAAAAATAATGTCGGACTAACAGGTTTTTTATCAGACCCATGCGGATTATCGGGCATAGCGTTGATTAGTCCTCCAGCGGCTTGATTTCCACCTTGCGGAATTCCACCGGGTGGCTTTCGGCCTGCAGGGAAATATACCCTTCCGACAGCATCAGCTTGCCGTCCTGAATGAGTTTTTTGGCGTCGGCGTCCCGCTCATCCAGTTGCGGCTTCTGGTATTCCAATACCGTTTCGCCATTGATTTTATGCCGGATGATACCGTTGCCGTGCACTTCAATTTCAATCGTCACCCACTGGTCGCCGTGGAAGGTCTTGGATTTGGAATTAATGCAGTGGTCCGTGACCAGCTTATCGTTCATCACCACGTTGGTCCCCGGCGTACAGAGGTTGCCCGTGGTGCGGTCATTTTGGCCATCTCCGCCGAGCAATTGCACTTCAATGCTGACCGGAAAACTCTGGTCTTGGGTTATGGTATTCGGGTCCTGGCAGTGAATCATGACACCGCTGTTGCGAAATGCCCAGCCGGGACCGCCTTTGACCTGTTCGCCGGTAAAGCGGTATTCAGCCCGAAAGATATAATGTGAAAACGGAACTTCATAAAACAGGTGGCCGAATTCATTATTGAACTGCTCATACTGGTCGTATGACACCTTCAATACGCCGTCTTCAACACGGAATGTGTTTTTGTAATTTTCTCCAAACTTCGAGCCGGCAAACTTGGGTGTCCAGCCCTTGAGGTCTTTGCCATTAAACAGACTGATCCATTTTTTCTTTTCCGCATCCTCCTGCCCCATTGCACATTCGCAGATAATCCCCGCTGCAATCGCAATCATCACGCCGGTGAAATAATGTAGTTTTTGAATCTTCATGGGTTAATCTCCTTTACTTGGTATCATGTTTGTTCCCGACGAAACAGTATTTTTTTCGATATAAGCCCGGGCGTATTCATATCGCGTTTGTCCAAGCCGGCTGCACAGGGAATACCCCGGATACATCTGAGCAAATTGCGCACGATACTGGTCTTCAATCTCAATCGCCCGTGAAAACTGCTCACAGGCTTGTTGTATATTACCCATCTGTTCGGCCATCAATCCCAGGTCATACGCAATACGGTCCGATCCAGGATACCGCCGCTGGGCTTCCAGGCTGGCCTGAAAGGAAGATTCCCGCAGCTCCCTGGAATGTTCCACATCAACCCCTGACAGAGCATAATAGGCCCTGCCGAGCAATTCATAACAGCGGAAATTGGCCGAATCACGATGACAAGCCTGCTGAAAATGAGAGATGGCTCCCTGTGGATGTTCCTTGTTTGAGACTCTGGACATCTCGGCTCTGCTCAGGCGCCACTGTCCCGCAAAGATCCATGGGTCCGGATCCAGGGGATCCATCCGGGCCGATGTTAGAAAATGCTGTTCGGCAGTCTCAAAATTCCTCAGCCCCTGCTGAAACACAGCACCAGCACGGACAGGAATCCATACATAATGATATACGACCATGCCCGCCACGAGGACCCCAATGAACCTTACGACCCGCCGGGGTGGAATCGGCACGCCTGCTTCTGCCGCAGTCTGCTTCGATCCGCGGCTTAAGGCCATGATCAAAGCCAACATCAGCCAAAATGCCGTCCACACACCCGGTTCAAAGATGGCAAAGTCAATCAGGTTGTGAATCAATATCCCGACAATCGCACACAGCAGGCCGAGCATCAGCCCATCCCTTGACATGGTGCTTGCGGGTTCTTTTGCGGTTGCCCAGGACAAGCCGAAGGCGCACAGAAAGACCGCCGCAGGAATTGCATACATCAGCACAAATACCGACTGCTGAACCACTGCGTTTTCGCCGCCAATCCCGCCTTCACTGACAAAAGGCCGCACCAGCAGCAATAGGATCATAACTCCAGCCAGCACCCCGAACGGCATCCATTGGTCCGGCCGGCCGGGCACAGAGCCGACTGCTCGTTCCTGAGAATCAAATGCATACCGACAGCCCCGCCGGACCGCCGCACCTACCGCCAGCAGAAATGCCGCCAGTCCAAGCGGTCCGAACTGACACGCCAGCGACAAGAGAATCTGATGCGGGTCCTTGACGGTCTCCGGCGCAGCAGGAATTTTATAGTGGGGATAATAAATGGCAAAATTGCCCCCGCCGACCCCGGTCAGGATATGATCACGCAGCATAGCCGCAGCCCCGACCCAATACTGCCACCGCACATACAGGGCATTGGGCCCGGGCAGCCGCCCGTGTTGAATACCGTAAACAATGACCGCGATACCGACTGCAGCCGTCATCAGCAGTCCCGCAATCAAAATCGGTTTGCGATAAGCCCACACCCATCGCCTGCATACCAGGAGGGCTGTAAACAAAATCGCAGACAGCATGGTCGCTCCAACCGCCCCCCGGCTTTTCCCAATCAGCAAACCGGCAGCCAATGCCGTCAGGACCAGAATCTGCACCACCAATCGTGCCGCAAATCCAGAATCGTCTTTGCGGCCGCGCAGGGTATCCACAATCATCCCAAGGGAGATAAACAGGCCGGCCAGCAGAAATGTCCCCGTGGAATTACTGGTCAGCAGAAATCCCCTTACATCTTTGGAATGCAGCCGGTGTTCATAGTGAAATTGTTCCAGGCTGTTGGGTTCAATACCCAGTATTGCCAGATGCCGCTGCGGGTTGACGGCATAATCCTGTTCCACCTGCGAATTGCCGGCGGTATATTGATCCACGCTGACATAGACTGCCGCGCAGCCCATCGCCAGAATGACCCAGGCCGCGACATCCAGCCGCCGCTGCGAATCCAGCCATCCGACCGCCGCTATCGCCATCAGCATCGGCACACTCAGCGTAAACAACTCGGTAATAGCCGCCCGTTTGTCGGATGCGGCAAAACAGGCCGCCACCCCGCCAACCAGAAACACCCCTACCGACAACGGCAAAAGCCGCCCGGATAAACGCAGCCGTCCCTGATACCACTGCACTAGAAGCCCCGCCATCACAACCACAAACAGCCCTCCCGAAAGCAGCAGGCTCATGCCGCGAGGAGTTGTCCACAGGGCCGGGTTCTGCATCGTCGAATGCGGCTGTTCAACAAAACTCAGCCGCAGTGCCATCACACTCAGTACCACTGCGAGAAGAAACCCTTCTAACAGACGATACGATTTGCATTCAATAGTATTCGTTTTATGTTGTGCCATAGTTTAATAATCCGCCGATTCACGATGCAATCATATCTCTGAACATTCGACAGGCTGATGGGAATCGGTTTTAAGCACCCGTATCAGACCCGTGATGACTGCAAGCATTGCTCTATGCATAACGTTATCCTTTACTGCTTTTAAGCTGTTTCATGGACAGTTCTATTCAACTTGTTTTTGAAATACAAACATGACACTATGAGATGTTAATGGCGACAGAAAGAAAGACAAGCCGCGAGACAACGCTTTCTTAAAGGGTATCCGGGACCTGAGGTAATTAAACCAGCTCCCAACCGCCGGATGAATATGACTGATGCCGAATAATCCGCTCCGCCGCATGAACTTTTTATGAACAAATCCCTCGTTTTCAAATGTATGCTTCACCGAGCGGATATCCAGCGCATACTGGTAAAAATCGTCGGGCATTTCATCCCGGTCGTAAACGGCATACCGGTTCAATAACAGAAAAAATGCGTCCATTCGTGAAATGCAGGGAACGGATAAAAACAGATAACCACCCGGCTTAATCACTCGCTTCATCTCGTTCAGAATAGGACCATACCCTTCCCAAAAATGCTCAATCACCCCCAGCGAAAAATAACCATCGAAGGTGTTGTCCCCAAAAGGAAGGCGTCTGACGTCACCATACAGGATATTCATATCCGGCTGGATGGATTTGACCATAGCCACTGTTTTTTCCGCAAAATCGATCCCAATGGCCTTGTAGCCCCAGAAATTTAACGCATCGACCAGATGCCCAATACCGCAGCCGCCCTCCAAAATAACGGCGTGCTCCGGCAAATAGTTCATGGCTAATTCATGCCAGTATTTGGACGTGCGAGTGCCTGTCATTTCTTTTTTCAGATGATCCGTATTCCATTGATCATCCCAGTAATCCGGAGTCGCATTTTCATCGATAAAGATCAACGCCTTCTTTTTTTCGCTGTACAGTATCTTCTGCATGTGATCATACTGCCTCTAAAAAGGAGACTGATACGCTTCTGGTTTTGTCTGACCCGCATTTCACATTTAAAAAGCCAAAGTTCATATTCTGCCTGCAATTGAAACAATGATACAAACATCGCTGATACAGGGTCAAGCATTCCGTTCCCGGCAGCGGTTTCCTCAAAACAGACAGGAATGCCTGTCCGGCAATTTACAGGACGGGCATCGGGAAAACCACATCCGGTTTTGCACGGCATCCCCAGGAATAATTCATGGGTCACAGGGCCTGCCGGTGGTTTCCAGAATCGCCACAATCGCCAGCGTCATCACCGTCTGAGCAAAAATCAAAATCGCTCCGATGAAATCGACCTGCCGCAGAAATATCGCACCCAGCCCCGTACACAGCGTCGCCAGATACAGTGTCAGCGCCGTCTGCCGGTCGGTCAGCCCGCGTTTGCGAAGCCGATGCGAAAAATGCTGGGTATCACCGACCAGCGGACTTTTCCCCTGCTTGATTCGCAGAAACGTCACACTGATAAAATCATACAGCGGCACCGCCAGCGCCAGCAGCGGCATAAACACCGCATACAGTCCGCCGCCATCATGCTGATGATAATACGTCGTCCGCAGGCTCAGCAGGGCAACAAAGAATCCGATTACCAGCGAGCCGCAATCCCCCATGAAAATTTTGGCCGGCGGAAAATTCCACACCCAGAAGCCCCCCACCGCACCGATAAACAGCAGCGCCAGCCCGGAAATAAAAACCTGCCCGCTGCCGACTGCCGCAGTCAGCAGAACCGCCGCTACAATCATCGCAATCCCGGCCGAACATCCATCCATATTATCGAGAAAATTAAAGACATTCATAATCCCGACAATCCACAGCACCGACAACAGCGTTGTGATAAATTTATTATGAATAAACATCTCCACCCGAATATCGGCAAAGACCGCCGCCGCAACCGCCGCCCCAAACTGTACCGCCAGCTTCAGATAAGGTCCCAGCCGTTTTTTATCATCCCAAAGACCTAATAAATGCAGCATCGCCGCACACCCCAAAACCACCCACAGGTCGCAGCTTCGGTTCGTAAACCCTTCCAGATGCTCATTCAGACTGCTGTCAATAAATGGCAGTTTGCCCGCTCCGGCCAGATACCCCCCCGCCAGCCCGGCCAAAATAAATATCGCAATGGTCCAGAAGATGGCAACGCCGCCGCCCAGTGCAATCACCGTCCGATGATAGCGATCCTGCCGTGGATGGGCACAAAAATCCACCGCAATTGCCGCCCGACGCACCAGTGTCGTCAGAATCGCCGATACCACAAATGCCCCGACCGGCAAAGCCAAAGCTAAGACCATTAAGTGTGAAATCGGATCAATCCTTTCCTATTGCTTGTCTTCGATTCATCGTGTATCCGAATTATCCGGCGGCAAAACCGCCCCTGACGCTAACTCCCGTCGCTGGGCCGCCAGTTTCTCGCGCGCCGCCGACAAAAATGCGTTATATCGCCCGCTCTTGAAATCCGGAAACGTATAGGGATAGACCTGCCAGACGCCCTTGTTATAGGTCAGCGTCACCTCCGCCCACATGCCATCGCCGATATACACCCGATGGGCAAAATTCTTGGTCGAGGCCAGCACAAGCTTGCTTGGTTCCAGATATCCCGGATCAAGATTAACTGGACGAGGCCACGGCGTTGCCAGCAACTCAGCAAGCTGCACCTCCATGCGGTTGGTCTGATGCTTGATATCCCCCAGACGGCCCGGATCGATAGGCGATTCTATACTGACAAATCGCCGCAAGATCGCGGGGCCCGCCTGCTGTTCGTAATAGGCCGTCATATCAAACGGGTAGACCGGACTGACCAGATCGGCCTTGCCGAACGCCTCGGCCACCGCCGACTCCGCCGCCGCAAGACACCGCTGGTCGGCCGCCAAAATCCCAATCATCAGCTTGACCGGCTGAGGTTGCTGTATATCCCACATTCTATTGTTTCCAGGTCCAGTTCTATTGCTCCCATATTCTAATCATACGATGGATAAATGCAAAGAATCTCTTTTTTTACAGGAAACCAACAAAAAAAGCCGTGGACAAACTCCACGGCCTTATCATCTCACCCTAATTTAACAAACAAATTACAGACTCCGACGTCTCCGAAGCCAGCCAACCAGACTCGTGCCCATCGCACCCAGCAGAATCGCACCAGGAGCCGGAACCACAGAAATCGCATCCAGTTTGACATCGTCCAGCAGCATCCCCACGTTATCTCCGCCAAGGCCTTCAAAGCTGATTTCGACAGATTGTTCCGAAGTGAGGGTAAACTGCGTTTTAAATTCTTCGAATGGAGCGTCTGATGCAAGTGTATGTGTATAGGAATAATTACCAACATTAACATTCACTATCACAGAATCATTAGGATACCCGCGACGGTTTCCCGCCAGTTCATACGATAATTCATACGTACCAGCCTGCAGCCAAATCCCATCTTTCAAAGTCATCTTGCCGGCATTGTCCGTCGAACCATCCATATCCACATACAAGCCATTGCCCGGCAGGAAATCCCATTGGGTGCCTTGACCGATTAAATCCACCGTACCATAGGACACATCCCAATTCGTAAATTCCGAATAATTCAATACTCCAACTCCGCCATTTTCTGAATCAAAATCATCAGAAAACACAGTGACCGCCGCCGGGGATAACACGCCCAGCGTCAGTACCGCCAACAATAAAAGTGCTTTTTTCATCATTTTCTCCTCAATTAAGGGTTACAAATTACGATAAGCGGCAGGCCATCAAACCTGCCGCTTGATTTTTATTCATTCAAAATATTAACGAATTACAGACTTCGACGACGACGCAGCCAGCCAACCAGGCTCGTGCCCATCGCACCCAGCAGAATCGCTCCGGGAGCCGGAACCACAGTCGCACCCAGATCGGTGACAAGCAGTCCTGTGGGATTGCCAGTTTGCTGCGGATAATTATACACTTCGAATCTCAGCGTATTTTGGCCGGCAGCAAAACCAGATGTAATAGCGAAGTCTGTCAGCTTTCCAAATCCCACAAAAGCCGAATTGGTGCTTCCCATCGAAGCAACTTCAACGCCATTAAGCAGGATTTTGCCCGAATTGTCGGTTGCCCACATACCACTGATGCTGACATTAGACGGAGCCGTATTGGTGATATCAAAGTTCAGCTCATAAACATACCAGCCATCGTCATCGGTAATATCAGATGCGGTTGGACCAATCCACATGGCACTGCTGCCCGGAGCAACCCAGGCGGAATGCTTGGTGATAGCGTATGCTGTCAGGCCGGTCGGGTCGATCAGCGTATAGTGCGAATCCACCGTCCCAGAAGCCAGCACAACACCATTGTCATCCACGCCGGTGTTAAAAAGACCTGTTACTGCCGCCGGGGACAACACGCCCAGCGTCAGAACCGCCAACAACAAAAGTGCTTTTTTCATCATTCTCTCCCTTCACAATTTAACCAGATTTGTATTACATGTTTTTAAGAATGGAGAACACACCACCCCATATTGTTACGTTTCCCCATCTTATCTTTTTGGAACATTAAAATCAAGAAAAAAATAATTCAGTGAAAATAGGAAAACGCGATTAATGAAAACACAATATCTTCTTTATGTTTTCTTCACATGCGAGCTTAGAGTACAACATAAAAGGGGTTGCAAATATGGGGAGAATTAACGGAAAAGAGGAATCAGATGTCAGACATCTGATTCCTCCTCCTCACATGAAGCTTCACACAAAAGACGTCCGAGGGAACGACTTTTAACCTATTATACCAAAAATAGGATAGACGATTCAACCCCCAAATCCATTTCTCCCATATTTCCAGTACTTTCTTGCTTTTACACCAGATTTTCGGCCATTACACGTAAAGTTTTCTTACATAAGATTGCTGAAGATTGACTTTCTGCATTGAAACGTTTATCTTGATAGCATATAGTCGACACTGGCGGGATAGATTGTCGTTTTTCCGCAGCCGGCTAAAGCAAGATATTCTTGAGGATACGACCATGAAACGCTGGTTTTGGCTGTTACTGATTCCGCTGGTCGGACTGGCCGGCTGTTGCAACTGTCTGTTTGGAGGCAAAACAATGACCCAGGAGCCGATGCTGGCCCATAGCGTGTACTTCACCCTGAATGACAATTCCGCCCCGCAAAAGGAACGATTGCTCGAGGAGTGCTACACCTATCTGAAAGACCACCCCGGCGTGACCTTCTTCTCCGCCGGCCTGCGGGATACCACCCTGACCCGACCAGTCAATGACCAAGCCTTCGATGTCGCCCTGACGGTCGTATTCAAGACCCGCAAAAATCACGAGGACTACCAGGTCGCCGCCAAACACAAGGAATTCATCCAGCGCAATCAGGCCAACTGGAAGCAAGTCCGCGTCTTCGACTCCCTGGTCTGGTAAAAAACACCCCAAAATATCAACGGGGTCGAACAGGATTATCCCCATTCGGCCCCGTATTGGTTTAAAAAGTGTTAATCTAAGCTTTGTCAGCAGTACTACAGACTCCGGCGTCTCCGCAGCCACCCAACCAGCCCCGTCCCCATCGCACCCAGCAGAATCGCACCGGGAGCGGGAACAAATGTTACATCAAGCCGGTCGACGGCTAACTGACCATAGGTATTGAATCCATCCCATTCCACGCCAGTTACCGTGAGGGTTAAGGTCTTGCCCGCCGTACCGGAGTAGACACCCGACCACACCCAATCTTCCGTGGTGCTGGGTGGAGCGGAAACTGTTCCCCATAATGATCCATCACCATAAATGTTGATGTCGAAGCTGTCATCGGCAAAGCCATCGAGGAACCGAATGTTCACAGAGTCGATCGCCGTGCCGAACGTAATCGACGCGGTGTTCGAACTTGCGTCAGATCCGGGTTCCCAGACCAAACGAAAAGCCCCATCCAAAGAACCCGCATCGGGAGTGCCGTATCCGCTCGCAGGGGCCATCTGACCACTCCAGCCAGTGAGCGTAACACCGGCCTCACCCGCATCCGTTCCCAGATCGACCGTATAGGCCGCCATAGCCGGAACGATAGCTAACGCCATTATAGCACAAATTGTGAAAATCTTGTTCATGTTTTCAACCCTTTCAATAAAAGTATTAATTTTCTTCCCTGTTTATTCAGTTACAGCGTCCGACGACGCCGCAACCAACCAACTAAACCCATTCCCATACTGCCCAGTAAAAGCGCACCGGGTGCTGGGACAACACTGAATTCAATCTGCCCTTTAAATGGGGAGGCCCAGGAACCAGCGGGAGCTCCACTCCAAATACCCCAACCCGGATGATAGCTACCACTAGTGTCATGGAAAGACTCTTCCGTCAGAACAAACAAGCAACTATAATCGCCGTAGGGTAGAAGTAAATCACCAGGCAACGCCCTACCGGGTTCATACTGACCGTATATCCCCACTGTGGCTGGACCGTAATCTGTACTGTACCAAGGGGAACTTGGGTTTGGATCAAAAGAGTAATGCGCAACGGCACCATTATTGATCCCGGGCGTACCGAAACCATACGTCCCCGTTGTCCCCGTGGAATCAGGGGTTCGCATCAGTACATGAAAACTGCTGTCGGTCACGAAATTTGTTGTGACATTGCCATTCCCATCTGTCACTATAAAACCAAAAGGCAAATAACCTTGTACGCCGTCATCAGTAGTTCGTCCAAGGGCTTTAAGCGTATCATTCGTCCAAGCATCACCCCAACCTTCCAGTTTGAGTTGATAGGCAAAATTGGGTTTCAGACCTGTTGCTGTAATCGTGCCTGTCAACTGGCTTCCAACCACTCCGTAATCCACGCGGACGTTTGCATTGTTGTAAGCAGCGTCGTTATATACCCCCTCATACATGTTACCCGCCACATCTTTCCAACGTTGATTACCGGACCATGGCCAATTACTGCCAGTGATATCGCCATTATCCAACGCCAGTGTGGTAGAGGCTGCCAGCGCCACGTTGGCCCCCCCTACCACGACCACAAACAGAAGCAATTTCTTCATCATATTCTTTCCCTTCCAAAATGAGTTATCCCTTGTGGATTGAACAATTAAGCGATAAATCTGCTTTCAATCCGACGATTCCACATGTTAGCTACACAAATTTGTTTTTTGTGTCATAAGATATCAACTTCATGATTCTCTCCTTAATTCGTAGTGTACCTGAGATTATATTATGTTTTGCGGCAGGTCACATGACCCGCCGCCTTGATCGATTCTTTTCTTAACAACACACACTTACAAACTCCGCCTCCGACGCAGCCAGCCAACCAATCCCGTTCCCATCGCACCCAGCACAATTGCTCCCGGCGCGGGAACTGTAGACGGAACAACGGAAGTTTTCAATTCAGTCACACATGCAGTAAACCAATAAAGCATTTCATGATCATATACCTGAAATGCATATATATCATAAAAAGGAGTTATACCAATCCAATCGGACGTCCCATCACCAATTGTGAGAAAAACATTAGTTAGTGTCAATTCTGATCCTTGCGGAATAAACCAACTGGTACCATTGAATTCGCGATAGTAGTGGGCTGGGCCCGCATCCCATTCAAGCCAGTTTACCTTTTGTTTTTCAGGGTCACCTTCGAAGGTCCCTTTTATGACAACATTATCCCACACGACAGGGTAAGTTATAGGATCATTGTTGATTGCAAAGCCCGTATTCATTACAATTTGTTCTGTTGGAGCTCCCCATGGTGAGGGTGGACTGCGGAAAACAGCTTCAAAATCCCAGTGTGTTAGTGCCGCCATCGCCGGAGCAGCTAGTGCGACAAGCAAAATCAGAAGTGTAAATTTCTTCATTGTCTCTCCCTTTCCAATATGTACCTGACGTTACATTATGTTTTGCAGCAGGTCACATTAATCCGCCGCCGCATCCATCTGCGTTACTGCAAGTACTAAAAAAAACGGGGTCGCAGAGTATCTCTCTGCTGACCCCGAAGTCGGCTCTATGGAATTATCAGGATGGATCTAACGCGGTGATTCAGGTATGAAAAAAACGCAGGCGTTTTCTCCCATCCGGCGTATTTCATGCCTCCGCACTCTCTATTTTATAGGACTATTATACAAAAACGATATCCCCTGTGTCTATACGTGGAACTACGTATATTGCATTTTTTCACCCCCTTTTTTAGCCTGAAAATGTGGGGGGAGCAAAAATCATAAGATATCCAGAGTCGCCAATCCCTCATTTAAGCCCATACCAACAAAAAAAGCCGCCGGAGCATTCCCGCCCCGACGGCCTTAAAATCACGTCTATCCTGCTGCAATACTATCATCCGCCCGAGTCGCGGCTATGGTTCGTTTCAACATACGCTGCGCCCGCCTCGCGGCATAAGCATACCTGTCAGGTAGTTACAGACTCCGACGACGACGCAGCCACCCAACCAGCCCCATCCCCATCGCACCCAGCAGAATCGCACCGGGAGCGGGAACTGGTGTTACGCTTATATTAGCAACTGAGCCGTTTTCTGATTGTGCAAACCAGAGCCTATAAGCACCTGTTCCTCCAACACCGTTATTCGCATTACCTACGAGTTCACTACCTACCAGATTTGCCCAACCCAAATCGATTGCGTTTAGGCCGGATTGTAGAGATTCATCTGAGAAATATTTATTGGCTACCACAGAATCCGGCGTAACCGCATATCCATCAGGCTGAATAGCATTTGTACTGCTTAATGCAACAAAATCAATAGGAGTTCCATTAACAGCCAAATCCCAAAGACCATTCGATCGATTCAGGGTAAACTCATAATGGTTTACTCCACCCAAGCCCATGTCTTTAGAGTAGGGACCATAATCTGTATCTAGATTGAAACTGGTCGCATAGATATTGAACGAACCCAGAAAACCATCCGTACCATTGTCATTCAATCGCCTGATACGAAACGCCGCATGACCCATTGGGAGAACCTCATTCCCATAGGTATAGTCAAAAGAGATTTTTACTATGTCAGATGCACCCGCAGCAATGTCGTAGCTATAGTTGGAATTTGACAGCGGAGTAACATCAGCCACAGCATTTGCACCAACTAACAACAACAAACTACTTAGAGCCCAAATTACCATACACTTTTTCATTGTCTCTCCCTTTCAAAAACATTACCCTTCTTCTGTCGCCCCATTAGCGGCAGTTCATTGCATAAACAGTGATGCTAAACACACAGGGCCGAGCGGAGAACGCATCTCCGTCGGCCCTGTAATTATTTCTATCACGTTGCAAGCTTAACCGAGGTGTTACAGACTCCGACGACGACGCAGCCACCCAACCAGAGCCGTCCCCATCGCACCCAGCAGAATCGCACCCGGTGCAGGAACAATCGAAACTCTAAGTGACTGATACTGCCAGTCAGAATTCGCCTCGCTTCGATAACGAATCATTCCTGTAGCATATGTTTGATATTGAAATGTATCGGAGATTACACCTTGAAGAGCGGCTTGCTGTGCTATTGGATCTGTAATGCCCTTACCAGCCCACCAAGCAAATCCTAATGAACCAATAACACCCTCCTCATATTCTTCCCAACTTTCAGGTTGGGACCAACCAGTATCAGGATCATCTACTGCCCAAGCATCATTTTTTAATGTCCAATCTGTGCCACCCCAATCAATTACCCACTTCACCTCAAAATTTCCTTGAAGCTCTGTAATGGTTGTATCTTCAATCCAATAAACCCAGTGTAACCGTTTGCCAAGATCACCCCATGAGTACACAATTTCGTCAACAGGATGTATTGTTAATGTTCCAGGGTACGTACCCGTTTTCATGTTAGTAAAAGTTCCTTCGACAACATCCGCTTTAGTATTGCTCCACCATGGTGCCCAATCACTGGATCCATATATATTCGGCGCAGAATCCACATACAATTCCGGCGCAGCCATCGCCGGCACAACAAGTGCGGCAAGCAAAACAAGAAATGCAAATTTTTTCATGATTCTCCCTTTCTAAAAATTACCCTCTACCTCTGTCGCCCCAACGGCGACAGTTATTTTTTTAAAAACTCAATTATCTGCAAAACA
>JBDKVE010000015.1:0-5745 GCA_039679345.1 Anaerohalosphaeraceae bacterium | reverse complement strand
CCGGCAGGGTCGGCAGGTGTCCGAGGTTCCTGTTTGTCTTCTTTGGCAGGCTCTTTGGCGGCCTTGGGTTCCAGCAGACTGCACAGCCGCTCAAGCTGCTGGGGTGTCTTGTACAACGCCAAATCCGCATCCGAGATGCCGAGCTTTTTGGCCTTGGCCACCAGTTCCTCAGATAACGACGAGGCCGCTTCTTTGTCCTGTTTGGCAGCCGGTTTATCGGTTTTGTCGTCGGTCTTGTCGGAGGATTTAGCCGGACGTTTCTCTTTGGCCGGGTCAGCAGACTTATCGTCGAGATTATCGTCAGACTCCAGATTGTCGATAATCGGAACTTTATATTCCTCATCATCCTGCGGTTCTTCAATATCGTATGGGGTATCCGCCCCGTCGGGCTGGCTATCATCCTGTATCTCCTGCGGATTAAAATCCGGTTCTTCCGCAATCGCACTTTCTGTCATGATAAAACTCCTGAAAATCTGAGCATTTCCACTCGCACTGTTTTTCCTGTTTCTTTTTTCATATAAAGGCCCTTGGCCGAGGCGTCCCGTGTCCGAATTTCAAACTTCTCGTTGTCATCGATAGTCCAGATTGTCATACTTCCGGAAGCCGGGATCAGATACAAGCATCCCCCTTTGGGATGGATGATGATCGATGCCGTATCATCCGGTACTTTGTAAAACAACTCGCCGTTGCCATCGAAATCCGTATCCGCCTTATTGATAATTGTGATCATTATGGGTCTCCGTATCCGCCGTTTCTGTCATGCAGGCCAATGGCACGACAGTAGTTTTTCCGATGTTCTCTGCCGGTAAAGATGGCACGCCCATCGGAGGCAAACTGCGTGGGAATACCGATCCGGACCGAATGGTCATAGGCCTCTTTGATCTGGCTGGGATGGACTCCCGCCGCATCGCTTTTCATGGGCCAGTTACCGGGTGTATGCCGGGTTCCGGCATGTTCGGCATGGAGATTCCGCTTAAACACCGTCTTGCCAAGCCGGACCTGTCGAGGGGCCTTGCCCAGCGGATAAAACCGGCAGATGGTATGGTCCTGCTTGTCTGTAAAACAATACTGCGGCATCAGCGGTCCCTCCCCTTTTTGACAATACAGGGACTGGCAAGAATCCTGTTGTGCGTATCCTTGAGCAGTTCCAGCACCTCTCTCGAATGCTGATCGACCTGGCAGATCGCCTGGGTATTGGCACTGATAATCTGATTGGTCGTTTCCAGCAGCTTGATGAGGTTGCGGATCAGCCAGACCAGGATCATTAAAAGCACCGCACACATCCCGGCAAAGCCGTACTGTAAAATCGGGTCCATCAAAAAACTGTCCGGTTTCATCCTGTCGGCCTCCGTAACGCCGCAAGCTCCGATCCCTGGGCCTTGCCGCCCAGCAATGTCTGCATCAGAGCCGCATCCTTGCCCTGCCGGGTTGCTCCGGGTCGATTGACCCGTTCGGAGATGTGGCGGGTCACCGGCGCCCGCATTTTCTGCGGCGGCTGGCCCACCATGCCCGGCTTGTACGTCGAAGGCGGCGCGGCAAATTCAAGAATATCTTCCAGTTCACTGACGTTGGTATATTTGGCGATGATGGATAACAGGGCTTCAAAGTTAATCCCGATCCCCTGCTCAGCCATCATCGGTGCGTAGGGAGCTAAAAACTGCTGAAAGACCTGAACCAAGGCCTGAAGTTTCATCTGAGGGGTCTGGTGCTGCATCGAGAACGGTTCGATCTCGACGTTATAGTCCAGGAAATCCCCCTCTCTGGATTCGGCATCAAAGGTTACCGGCACAGACAGATGGTCAAATCCCGGCACGGTCTTGGTCAGCGGCAGTTCAATCAGAGGGTCGTTCCACAGGTAAAATCCCAGGTCACAGATCACTTCTTTGGAAAACTCAATGACCCGGTCCTGCATATCCGCCACCCGTTTGGAGGCATTCTGAGCCAGCAGTTGATCTTGGCCCAGCGTGTCGGCCATCGGGGACAATCCCCCCAGCGAATCGAGATTGCCTCCCAGATAGACAAACAAATCCTTGACTTGCAGGAGAAACGCCAGCGACGGCTGATCAATGCCGCCAAAGCGGTATTCTCTGGCCCGGTCGGGATTGTCCATCTTGAGGGCCTCGCCGTCATTGGCCCTGACAATCCGGTCGCCATCGTCTTCGGAACCGGCCTGTACGCCAAGCACGGTCTTTTGCCGTTCGGCCTGCCTGCCGAGTTTTCGGAACAGGCGGTTGGCCAGATCGTGCAAATCCATCCACAACGCACTGGGGGCCAGCGGCATGATATTGCCCGGCACTTCGGAAAATGACAGGATCTTGTACGGCCCGGTTTCAGGCCCGTCCCATTCAATAATCTGCAGGGGTTTGCCCTCGCCTTCGGCGGGGATTGTCACCAGCAGATTCTCAAAGGGAAGCCATATATCCCACAGTTCCACATGGTCTTTAAATTCGTCCGGGTCGGTCTCCATCCCATGCGAAAGACTTTCCGCCTTGGTATCACCGCTTTCGTTATAAGCGGTCTTGACCGTCGCCTGCAAATTGCCGGTATTCTTAAAAGCCTTGGATTCCTTGACCAGTTCCAGCGGCAGGCGGTATCGATCCCCCATAAACTGACACTGTTCCAGCCGGGTGGCGGTGGTATCATGGACCCAATTGTCCAGCGAAACCACTTCCGCAAACGGCTGGCCCACATCGTGTAAATAACCCGCGATTTCGACCGAAGCCCGGCGTTCCAGGCCGGTCTTGACAATGCCCATACTGAACAAGGCGTCAATAACCGCCAGACGAAAGGTCTGACCCAGGCGGATTTCCCGAATCAGGTGATTGAGCGCCAGCTCAAAATCCGCCGCCATCGGCTTTAACACCCCAAACCGGGTCTGCACCAACGCCTTCGGCGCTCGTGCGGCCATCTGCTGGGTATAGATATTGACCGCCAGTTCCAGGAGATTGACCGGCACACGGTCTGACGTTCCATCATCGGAATAATGAAATCCCACATACTGGCGAATCGCATCATACCGCTGCTGTCGAAACGGCATCAGCTTGCGGCGGCTATAGCAAATCGCCTCCCGCAGTCGTTTTAATTTGGTTTCTGGTAAATTCATCATCGTTTTTGCGGGCAACAAAAAAGAGAGCAGCACAGTGGTACAGCACTGTACTGCTCTCCTTATTTGTTCTTGCGTTGTCTGTCAGGTTGGCCGACCCGACACACAAACCCGGTATTTAGTTGTCTTTAAAGGTTACGCGACTTGTTTCTGCTCGGCGATAACCTGATCCTTTCGAACATTGTCCACTTTGTTGCCGATACCCCAGCCAATGCCCGCCAGATTCAACAGTGACATCAGCACCGCCATACCGCTGACCGTCCCGCCGGAGGCATAGTTTCCAACGGCCCCGGAGGCGATCTCAAGGATTTGGCTTTTGCGTTCGTCCTGACGATTAAGGTCTTCCAGACCGGCTTCTTTGCGGTCGTTATGGGCGGCAATTTTGGCATTGTGTTTGTCCAGCATCGCTTCAATATCGATGGTTTCCTGTTTCAACTGCTGTTCGGCTTCCAGGGCCTCAATCGCAAAGGCCTGCCGATCCACCTTGACCTTCGGGTCATGGATGGATTGAGTCGTACTGCAACCAATCAATAAAAATGCCAGAACCGCCAGAATAGGAATAAGCACCCCGAAGAACTGCCCCCGGTTGTGATCGATCCAATTTGTGATTTTGTGAAAATAGTCCGTCATTGCTGCGTTCCTTTCAAGATTACCAATATACTTTTGCTTGTTTGCGTTCATTGGCCTGCTGGCGACGTGCCCACAGGCAGTTGCGGGGAATATCCGCTGTCTGGCTGATAACCGGTTTATAGTCCTTCATGCCCTTCCAGCAGAGGGCATCGGCAATCACCCGGTCTCCGTGGTTATCCCTGGCCCCGGTCGGATCGACAGTGTTAATACTCCGCGAATGCTCGACGGAACCATTGGACTGAAATACATATTCCCTGCATTCCCGCAAGGCATGATACGACCGGTTGACAAAATGACCCGCCGCCAGTGCCTTGCGATACTCTCCCAGCAAAACCAGCTTGCTTTCCTTGGTCGAATACCAGCCGGGGGTATCCGAGATACGGGCACCGAGGGCCTTGTCGTTACGCCGGTAATAAATATTGCGGTATCCCAACTCCAGCACACAGGGACCGAATATCGCCCCCGGCCCGTTGGCTTCCCAGATCATATAGGCCCCGTTACACCAGCGAGCCAGGGCAACGGCATATTTAGCCAGCGTGTGCGGGGCAATCCCCGACGATGACAATTCCGCAATTTTTTCGCGGGTCTGCTGGTTGGCAATGCTGATGCAGGAATTGCTTGCCCCGGTTCCGGCGGCAATATCAATGCCCATCACACACTGCATGGCTGCGGGGATTTTACCGTGCATATCGAGATTCACCCACAAATGCAGCTTGCCCTTATCGGCAACAGTGAACTCCAGCGGCTGGGCCGTCTGAAGGTCATAATCCAAATCCCCTACTTTATAGGCAGGCCGCACATCGTCGGCCTGTAATTTCGTCAATATCGCAGGGTCAAAGAACTGATAATTACTGCCCAGGTAGTCAATATCCAGTTCCTGAGCAATCTCCATCGGATGGGCTGCACGCTTGCACTGCTGATCATACCAGGGAGAACGGAGTTTGCCGTCTGCGATGAACTCATACCCGCCAGGTATAGTCTTATGACGATCATCCAGAACGACAATGACTCCGTTCTCAGTGGTATATAATCCCTTGGATTTAATCGGATGCTGACTCCAGTGCATTCGCAGCTTTCGGATATCCGTCATCCGCATATCGTAAAACGCATTGCCGACACCCTTGGGTGTCGAGTTAAACAGGCGGCAAGGCGTGGTATCACGGGTTGCGGCAAGCACCGCATGGCCGTCATCCACCGAGGCAAACTCATCCAGCAAAACCGCCGTCCTGCGTCCGCCACGCCCGACATCGCCGGTCGTTGATGCCCCGTCGATAGTCGATCCATTGTCCTGATTGTAAATGTGCAGCTTGTTGCGGTTAATGGAAGGCCTCAGCCACGCCGGTTGATTCTTGTGGATAAAGTCAATCTTCCAGAACAAGCTGTCCGGGTCTTCAGTCTTATCAACCAGGTTTTCCACACGGGACACCATCAGAAACGACTGCAAATCGAAAAACTGAAATCGGTACTGTGGAACCAGCAGGCACAGCCAGCTTGCCCCCATATCACGGCTTTTTTCGATAAACAGGTCGTAATTGCCTACCGCCTGATTGATCTGGAGGATTGCATCATCCTGATAGTCATAGGTGATAAAAGGCAACGCTGACGGGACTTTACGCGGATCATAGGTAAAGACAAACGTATTGACATAAAACAACGGGTCACGTTTGCACATGATCCATAATTCCTGGGCCGCCTTGACATCGGAAGCCCCCATGCGGATCATCTCACGGCGAAACTTCAGATTCGCCGCAAAGTCCTTGGGAACCAGATGATAATACGGCGTCACTATGCGCCCGCTCGATTCGGCTGATAAGGCCGAGTTGCTCTCTGCCATCGTCTGCAAACCTCTGTAGTTGTTCAATGCCTGTCTTACTTGGCAGGATTCGTACCCAGATGGAACGGTAGAACTCTTTGAGCAGGTCAGGATGCCGCCGGACACGGAGCAATAAACTCCATGCTCCGGCACTGGGAGCCATGTCGGGCGTAACATCGAGCATGTCGATGTTATCGAA
>JBDKVE010000014.1:0-24625 GCA_039679345.1 Anaerohalosphaeraceae bacterium | reverse complement strand
ATCATCCAGCCAGCGTGCAGCCATGATTGTTAAATCATCAAGCGCAACAGCGCTGTTATCATCGATATCAGCCACAAGCTGCCGCACTGCAAAGGTCCACATATCACTGGTCCAGACTAACTGCTGTGCATCATCGTATTCTTCGACATACCAGTAATAGGTCGTCCCCAGCTTGAGGTTGACCGGCAGCGTGGTCGTCGGTGCCGACAGGCCGGTAACGGTAATCGGATTGGTCAGCGGAATATTCGGATCCGGGTCTAATACATCACCGCAATAGACCATAAATGAAGATGTCCCATCGCCCGGTGTCCAGCTCAGTGCAGGATTATACATAACATTGGCCTGTCCGTCTGTCGGACTGGGCAGCATAGGCCGCGGATTGATTGCCGCGATTTCCTCCGCCGTCAGGGCATAGTTATAAACGCGGAAATCGTCGATTAATCCACCGAATGCACCGGCCGCATCACCGCCGCCAATAAAGAATTTGGTCGCGCCATAGAACGGCTTGAAGGCGCTGGTGCTTTCAAGGAACAGCAGGCCATTGCAGTACACCCGCAGAATGCCCGCTTCGGAATCCTTGGTCAGCACCCAGTGATTCCATTTGCCGTTAAACCAACTGGTTGCGGCACTGGAGCCTTCATACCAGCCATCGGTCCCATCGACAGGATTACCGATACGGGTCCAGATGCGGGCCGTGGAATGCGGAATCATCATGCTGGCCAAAACCGCTCCGCTGTCATTTGCAGCCAGAAACGCATGCTCATCACCGGCGTTGGGCTGATTGACGCCAAAGGTCCACAGGGAGAAGGTAACCTGAGTATCGACATCGTCAAAGACCGTCGCGGGAACCTGAACATAATTGGCTGTGCCGACAATGCACTCGAGAGCTTTGCCGGTAACCGCACGAGAAGGATCACTCGGAGTCATAAAGCCCGGCGTTCCAACCGGCGTTCCATTATAGCCGTTGCCGCTGGCATCGTCGAAGTTGTCTTCAAAATTCCATTGTCCCAGCAGACGTTTAACCAGCAATTTGGCGGCGTTGCTGGAAACAGGATTACTGATGACGCCTGCGGGCGGAGCATCAACGCTTACGACACAGTAGTACTCACCCTTGCTGTCAATCTGCACATTCTCTATGGTCAATGCGGGCAAATTCGTCCCCACCGCGGTATCAGGCGCTCCGGCCTTATACCACTGATAACTCATCCCCGTGTCATCCCCGGTGAACGGATTGACCGCTGCCACGGCAAACACCGCTGTTTCACCGACAAAGACCAGTTGGTTTTCCGGCTGATCGGTAATCTTCGGATCAGGCGATAGCGTCGCAAAGGACCAAACCTCTCCTGTGTGAACGGCATTGTTGGGTTCACGAGCGTCGACACGCCAGTAATAGGCTTGTCCATACCGCAGATTTGGCGTGGGATCATAGGTCAATGCTGTTTGCGATGAGCTGTAATATTCAGCATCACCAGCCGTCAGCCCTGCTTCATTCGGATCAAGATAAACATCATATGAAGCAATAATGGTTCCCAACGGGCTGGACCAGGATAGAACCTGAGCCACCGGGATGTCAGCCGCTCCGGCTGCCGGATTGGGAAGCCGTGCCTTCTTCTCGCCCGAGGGGAGAACTGCAGTCAGCTTCACAGAGCTGGTTTCGCCCCAGTTGGCTGAATGGGAATAGTTAATACCCAACAGTTGTCCGGCATAAGCAGCCTCAATGGGTGCAAAGGTATGCGAGGCCGGAACGGTCGCACCATCAATACTGAAAGATCCCAGCACGGTTGCTGTGGTACCGTCCCAGGCAATCAGATCTCCGGAATAAACATATCCCGCCCAGGGACGATTGAATGTTAAATCGATGGTGACCACGCTGCCCGCTTCAATAACTGTCTGGGTAATATAGCGTAACACCATTCCGTTGCCCCACAGGATATTCGGAACATCGCATCCCCAGCCGCTGCCTGCGGCAACTTCTGTCCAGCCGTAGTCCAGTACGCCCTGTTTGGTCCCATAGGCAAAGTCGTCATAAAAAATAATCGGAGCATCCAGCCTGACACTATTCCAGATGGCTGAGCCTTGATCGGAACTGCTGGTCGCCCCGAAAACCACACGGTTTTGTCCATGCATAGCCCTGTCAGCCAGTGAAACTTGAGTTTCGCCACAGCTTAATACGGCACTGGTGCCGTCAAAGGCGATTGTCAGAGTCTTGAAATTATCATAAGCGGATCCATCGGCAGTCAATTGGTGATTCGTTGTGCCATCATTACCCCACAAATTGCTGCTGGCATCGATGGTCAATTGCACCAGATAGGTTTTACTGGCAATGGTCTCAACCCACAAATAGATATCTTTCTGCCGGGTATTGTTCGGAGGCATATAGTATGAATCAACAAATGCCCCGGCACTGCCATAGGCATCGGAATCCATCGACAAGACCACCGTATAAGTCCACCCATACGCCATATTGGCCGCAGCCTTCTCAGATATCGTTTGATAATAATATGCCGGCGCGGTGCTGGTACCATCCACGGTACGCCAGCCGCCGTTGCCTGAGTTAAATCCTGCGGCAAATTGATTACCAACCGCAGTGCCACTATTGAATGTCCAGCCTTGAGTTGCAGGATCCGCCGCAGGGCCTGCTCCGGCTGTCGGGCTTACACCTGAGTTGTATTGAACCACTGTTGCCCCACCAACAATATCCATCGTACCCCAGAGCATTACCCCCAACACCAATCCAATCATGTACCTTTTCATCGCATTTCTCCTAAACAAGATTTTTTGACTTGTTTGAGTCTCAAATGGAGTCAAGCCTGATTTCCCTTAATCACATCCGCTTTCATTTCCTGCATTCACATGTTCATCCTCCTAAAAAATAATGTCTATTCCATCCTTTCGCATCACGTGATTCAACACTACTCCTGCATGACTTTCCCTTCACTCGGATCGCAACTTCGTTTATTTTCTTTAATGGCCTTACCTGGCATTCCGTCATTAAAAAAGTGTTCCGAAGCAATCTCCGTTATCAGAAACCTGACTTTGATATACCCTTCGTACATATTCGATTAATTTATCGCCAAACAAACACCGTTTGTACGATTATTATCTGTTTAATTCTGCATGCTTCAGCAATCCTTAGTCCTTTCCACATACACGTTATCAACATTTCCATTCCGTTCATTGACGCATTCATTTACCGCCACACTTTGGGAACATAATACATTTTATCTGCCGTCCAATGTACTTCATCCCCTCCATATCGTCTTACACTGCCGTCCGTATAGCCTGCATTCATCTTCATCTCTGCCATTTCCAACGGAAGCGCTCCGCTTGCCGGCATCCGTGAAGCATCCGGATTATAAATCCAGAACGTTGCACAATAATTGCCGAAAACCGGATCCCGGTTGTAATCCTGAAATTGCCCGGTTCCTTTCGCGGGCTGATGGGCCAGCCACCAGTCGTTGGGGGCTGCGGGCCATTTAAAGATACTGTCTGACACCAGCAGAGCAGCCGTCTTTTTGTTGTCGGATTTTCCGCGAGGACCTGTAAACTTCAGACCTTCGGAGGTCGTAAACGTTATCCCGCCCCAGTACAGATTATATGAGGTCAGCGTCCCTTCACCGGATGTTTTATAATCATAATACTGACGCTGTAATTCCGTATAGTCTTTGGATCGCCCCAGCGGGCAGATAAAGACTTCAACACTCGGAAGATAATCGCCCAAATAATAATACATTCCCTGGTGTTTGGCGTTTTGAACAGCCGTCGTGCCCTGATGGTAATTCAGATAATTTACAACACTGAATGAACCATCAATCCGTTCGGCCGGATGCGGCGGCAAAGAGCCGTCATTGCTGGATGAATACGAAAAGACCCCCACCAGCGTCTGATGCTGATTGTTGGCACAAAGCATCAGCCGAGCGGACTCTTTGGCCTTCCGCAGGGCCGGGGTGATAATAGCCATCAGCAGAGCGATAATCGCGATGACAACCAGCAACTCAATGAGTGTAAAACCGTGCTTTTTCATTACATGTTCCTCAAAAATCCATTTCTTTTAACCGGTTACAGAATATCCAACGGCTGGTCGTCAAACGCTGAGACAAGGTCAATGATGATGAAAAAGAGGTGTCTGCCGAAGATGTTTTTCAGATTTCTGTCAAATACTGTTTTCAAAGAGATTTATACAGGAAATTGCAGTTTGACTGCGGATCGGCATTTGAGCGGATTTCCTGCCGTATAGACTACCAATCCCTTGCTATTTCATACGGTTTTTCCTGTTTTATTTCATAATCCGAGTTATCCTTAATATTCTCAATCTTCATGCCTCCGTCGGATAACCCGGGAAAGATTAACTATCAATTCCAAGCAAATGTGAAATATGACTGAGATGATGAGTAATTAATCGAGCTGCGCGATCACTGTCTCGGGCGGCCAGAGCATCGAATAAATCTTTATGAGAGGATGCCCCTGCTCCTTCAAGATTGCGACGATACCGTTCCTCTCCCATGGATCGCATCAGGACATGATACGCCATGGCATACCACTGCAGCAGTTTTGAACGCAATAACTGGGCATAGGAACTTCCACCTGCAAATTCCGCTACCTGAAGATGAAAATTCACATCCATTTTTCGAAAAGTAGTCATATCCCCACGTGCTTTGGCCTTTTCAAGGGCATTCAAGATATCTCGCATGGTATCGATTTGGGCATCGGTAATCCGGGTGGCAAGAGAATAAAATGTCCCTGTCTCAAAACTGAGACGAAATTGATAAATCTCACGGGCAATTTCCGGATCACTGAAATCGATTAAAAATGAACCCTTGTTGCCGACTGTACGGACCCACCCCTCCTGTCGCAGGCGAAAGACCGCTTCACGCACCGGCCCATTGCTGATTCCCAGGGCTTTTGCAACGATGGATTCCGTGATTTTTCCACCATACTCGATTGCAGGAGAATGACCTTCTCCGGGAAACACAATTTCTTTCAGGATATGTTCATAAACCTGTTCGGCCAGAGTAATATCTTTTTTTAATCCCCGATGCAAAGGGATAAACTCAAGCATGATATTCATTGGAACTGGAATGTCGTGCGTCTTGATGTTGGAATTAATAGGTCCCATTTTTTCTTTCTCTCAAAATATTGTACATAACCATACACACTTAAGTACTTAAGCACACTATAACCAAGACAACCTGGTCAGGTCAACATATTTTTCCCTACACCCCCGTAAAATATTTATATCTCATTTTTATATATGTAGTTATGATATTTTAAATCTTACTTCAAAGCGTATCTGCATATCAAAACTATCACGATGCAGGTAATAAAATCCACATCATCTGACGCGATTCCTGTTAACTGACGTGATATATCTTTTTTAAGATCGTATCGCTTTTCGGATAAAACCGTCGCTTTGTTCGAGGCGTTTTTGGGCCTGAGCCTTGTCCACGCCGGCCAGTTCCATGACGATGGCGGTTTTGACGTGGCCGCCGGCGGCTTTGAGCAATTCTGCGGCCCGGTCGTAAGTAACACCGGTGGTCATCATGAGCACACGTTTGGAGCGTTCCTCAAGTTTGCGCGAGGTCATCATCAGATCGACCATCATGTTGCCATAGACTTTACCCAGACGCGTCATGGCAGTGGTGGTGAGCATATTCAAAATCAATTTGGTGGCAGTGCCGGCTTTCATGCGGGTTGAGCCCATCAGCACTTCGGGGCCGACAACGGCACAAATGGCCACGTCCACATCGATATTGACATTTTCGCGGGGATTGCAGGTGACGTAGATGGTTTTGGCGCCGATTTCTTTAGCTTTGGCGATTGCACCGAGGACATAGGGCGTGCGGAAACTGGCGGCGATTCCGCAGACGACGTCTTTGTTGGTCAGGCCGCGGTCGAGGAGTTCCTGGCCGCCGGCGTCGGCTTTGTCTTCAGAGCCTTCCTGAGCACGGGTGAGGGCCTTTTCGCCGCCGGCGATGATGCCCTGGACCATGGCAGGGTCGGTGCCGAAGGTCGGGGGGCATTCGGAGGCATCGAGGACGCCAAGGCGGCCGCTGGTGCCGGCGCCAATATAAAACAAACGGCCCCCTGCCTTGAATGCTTTGACAATAATTTCTACAGCTTGGGCGATATAGGAAATCTGGCTTTGGACGACATCAGCGATGAGGTGGTCCTGACGATTGATAATCTGGAGAATTTCTTCGGTGCTTTTGTCGTCGATATTTTCGGATTCTGGATTTCTTGCTTCGGTGACAAGATTAACTATTTCATTATAGACTTTATCGTTCATTATTTGGATTCCTCTTTGGGGGCATTGGATTTCAATATCATACTGGAAAGGATGCCAACAACAAGGGTGGTAAGACTGCCGGCCAGCGTATAAAGCGGCCAGGCGATTTTGACGGTCTGGATAAGCAGGGTCATGGTGACGAGGGCGACGATGAAGCCGGCGATGGCGTCTTTCTGGCGAGCGTTTTTATAGAACAGGCCCAACAGGAAGGTGCCGAGCAGGCCGCCGTAGGTATAGGAGGCGATGCTGAGGGCGGCTTCGACAACAGCGCCTTTGAGGTCGATAAAAACAATCGCGGTACCGGTCAGGAGGATGGCCCATATCACGGTGGCGATGCGAGAGATGCCAAGCAGTTGGGATGGGGTTTTGTTTTTGCCGAACAGCGGGACGTAGATATCCAGCACGGTGGAACTGGCCAGACTGGACAGGCTGCCGGCGATGGTGCTCATGGCGGCAGCAAACAGGGCCGCAACAACCAGGCCGCTGATGCCGGTCGGCATGACTTCGACGATGAATTTGGGGAAGATGTCGTCGGGGCGACCAACGTTGAGCTGAGTACAAGTCTGGCCGCGGTAGTAAGTGAACAGGAGCAAACCGATCCACAGGAACAGGATAAACTGGAACAGGACGACGATACCGCTGAAAGCGATGGCTTTCTGGCTGGAGCCAAGATTGCCGCAGGTCAGGACACGCTGGACAATAAGCTGGTCGGTGCCGTGGGAGGCGAGGCTGAAGATGGCCCCGCCAAATACAGCGGTGAAAAAGGTGTAGGGCTGACGAATCCACTCGGTAAACGGCAGGTCCAGGCCGGTGCGAAACCACTGGGTTTTGCCGGTTTTGACGACCAGTTCCACCACGTCGCTGACGCCGTTGGGCAGGCGAGTCAGGATAATCAGGCCGGCCAGAATCGCCCCGCCGATGTAGATGGTCCATTGAATCATATCCGTCCAGATGACCGACTTGATGCCGCCGAGGAAGGTATAAAACAGGGTAATAAAGCCGATGACGAGGATGGATACGAGATAGAACTGGCGGTCGGTAAGGCCGTCGAAAAAGCCGCTGCCGCGGATGATGATGGCCAGGGGCAACGCCGTGGCAAAGAGCCTGACGCCGTCGGCCAGCAGACGGGTGGCCATAAAGGTCAGGCTGGCAAGGTTTCGCATCTTCTGGCCGAAACGATTACCGAGGAATTGGTAGGCGGTCTCGATGGAGCCGCGGTAATAGGCGGGAATCATCAGGAAAGCCACGATGATACGCCCTATCATGTAGCCCAGTACGATTTGGATGAAGGTCAGGTTGCCCTGATAGGCGATGGCGGGGATACTGATGAAGGTCAGGACGCTGGTCTCGGTGGCGACAATGCTCAGTGTGACCGCCAGCCAGGGGATGTGTTTGCCGCCGAGGAAATAGTCGGTAGTGGTTTTCTGTCGGCGGCCGATCCAGCAGCCGAGGGCGGCGGTGCCGAACATATATACAACCACGATGAGCATGTCTATCCAGGAAAATGTCATGTCAGCGCTCACAATCAGGGGGTTCGGTTTCGGTTAAAAGGAGATTCGATAAGGTTTGCCTGTCTTTGTCGCAGATGCTAAAACCATGCCGGGCGGCGGCGTGAAAAACTGCGGCTGCGGCCGGGGTGCAGAGCTGAGGCATATATTCAATCGTTTTATTGGATTCGCTGAGCTTGTGCTTGACTATGCGACTTACGATAGAATCCGCAGTCAGGATGCCACCGGCCAGGGCGATTTGGATTTTGCCGGAGGATGCTTGCATGTGATGGATTGCTGTCCGGGCCAGTTGGACCAATGCATCGGTGGCAGACTCGACGATGTGCAGGGCATCGGGGTCGTTGTCAGCGGCCAGTTCGATAACCTGCTGAGCACAGGAGGCAACAAAACGCTGGGGACTTGGGGCTGCATAGGTCAGCGTAATCAGTTCACGGAGACTTTGGGCATGATAGAATTGCAGCAATGCCTCCGTGAATCGTGTCGGCTGCCGGCCTTTATCCATGTGATCCAATGCCCCACCGATTGCGAGTCTGCCGATATGAAAACCGCTTCCGGCGTCGCCGAGAAGATAGCCCCAGCCGCCGAGCTGACGGTATTGGCCATCGGGGGTGGTGAGCAGACAGACCGAGCCGGTGCCGGAGGCGATAAGGATTCCGGGGGTATCGGCGAAAAAGGAATAATGCAGAAGCTGGGCATCGGTGATGACAGAGAACTGTCGGAAGCCCAGTTCGGCGGCAACCGTTTCCACCCAGCCGCGTTCGGTGGGCCGGCCTGTACCGGCAAAGGCGAAGGTCGCGTAGGCGATTTCGTCTGTTTGGATACCTGACAGCAGTTTTGCGATGATTTGGGCCAGCAGCGATTTGCAGCCGGATTGACCGAGAACGCAGATGTTGCCCCCGGGCAAAGACAGTGAGCGGGCTTGTCCTGTGTCTGTGTTCAACAGGATTGCCGCTGTTTTGGTGCCGCCGCCGTCTATGCCGAGAAAATACAAGGAAACTCCTTAAAACTGGCTAAACATACCTTCAACAAGTCAATTATGATAACGCACATCAGGCTTCAAAGTCCACACAAAAGAATCCGATGTGAATTATGATTTTCTTTGCACATTTGAAAATCGGCCGGGAACGATTTTCCCGAGGACGGCAGGTCTTGCGGCTCCGGTGGCAGAGGGGACGTTATTGGCAAGGCCTTGAATGGCGGCCCAGGCCAGAATGCCAAAAGAGATGGCTTCTTTGGCATCCGAGTTAATATCGAAATCGTCGGTAATCATCAATTTGCTTTCAGAGAGTCGCTGCGCCAGCATATTCACAAGGGTGCGATTCTTCGCCCCCCCGCCGCAGAGGATGACTTCCTGCGGCAGTGTCGGCAGAAATCGCCGGTAGGAATCAGCAATGGTTTCGGCGGTCAGGGCAGTTGCGCTGGCAACGATATCGGCGGGCTTTAATCCAAGCGAAAGACCCGATTGATAAAACTGCTGACTGTAAGCCAGGCCGAAAGCTTCCCGGCCAGTGGTTTTGGGAGGCCGGAGACGGAAAAAGGGATGACGGAGGTACTTTTTCAGTAGTACATCACTGGCCTGTCCGCGTCGGGCTATGGCTCCGTTGCGGTCGTACTGTTTGCAGCCGTTGGTAAGGATAGAAACCACGGCATCGATGATCATATTGCCGGGGCCGCAGTCAAAGGCAATGATGTCATCGATTTGTCCGGCCGGGGGAAGATATGTTACATTGGAAATGCCGCCGATATTCTGGACGGCACGGTGGAGACGGTTGTGGCTGAACAGAATGAAGTCGGCAAAGGGAACCAGCGGCGCCCCTTGCCCTCCGCAGGCGATATCGCGGGGGCGAAAATCGGCCACGGTGGTGATGCCGGTCATTTCAGCGATAACAGAGGGTTCAGCAATCTGCAGCGTGGAACGCATCGTTTTGCCGCGGTATCTCTGGCCGGCGGGGATATGAAAAATGGTCTGGCCGTGAGAGCCGATCAAATCCAGCGATTCCAGAGGAATTTTGTGTTTTCTGCAGGTTTTGAGCAGTGCCTCGGCAAACAGGCGGCCAAGCAGGAAATTGGCATGGCAGATTGTGTCCACGTGCGATTTTTGCGGGTCGCACAGGCTTAGGACGAGGGTACGCACAGCGGGCGGATAAGGGAACATATCATAGGCCACGACGCAGCGGCTGTTGGCGGCAATGTCCACGATTGCAACGTCAATGCCGTCGGCGCTTGTACCCGACATCAGGCCGGCGATGCGAAACTGTTTGCGTTTGATCAATTCACAGAGATTTTTTATCTGAGCCATAATTGCCCCGTATCTGTACTGGCCTTGGGTGTTTAAACAATTTAGAACAAGACCTTTTTAATTCAATTTCCATCCTCTATCAAGAATTTTATTTTATGTTGTACTCTAAATATATCTTTATTTAGAGTTATATAATTTCATACATCAGGCTCCTTATTCATGTCTATGACTATTTCTTGACATTAAAAGACCAGATTAGTATAATATATTGGTATTGTAAATCTCCTAAATTGAGGGTGAATCATGACAACCATGCACCGGATTAAACTTTTTTTTATCCTGGGTTTTGTATGTACATTCCATCGAGTGGGTTTTGCCGAATGGATGGACATGACCAACTATGGCGGCACCATTACGGCCAGTTCGCAGAATCATGAAGGCGAATCTAAGGAGATGGCCTTTGATAATACAACAACCACCAAATGGCTGACAGGCAGCACGCCGACGGGCTGGATACAATTTCAATTTCCGGATGGCATTCAGTATGTTATCGGACGCTACTCCATTGCCTCGGCCAATGATATGCCGGAACGCGATCCGCGAAACTGGACGCTGGCGGGATCGAATGATGGGAGCAACTGGATGGTGGTGGATACGCAGGAAAACCAGAGCTGGAGCGGACGGTTTCTGCGGCAGGAAGTTGAGTGCGATCATCCAGCCTCTTACAATATTTATCGGCTGACGATTACCAGCAATAACGGCAGCCCGAACCTGACGGGATTTTCAGAGATGGAGCTTCTGGGGTCGTCCAAATGGATTGACCGGACGGATTACGGCGGCATCGTGACGGCCAGTTCGCAGATTCATGAGGGTGAATCGAAGGAGATGGCTTTTGACAATACCGTGACGACCAAGTGGCTGACGTATTTTACGGCCACCGGCTGGATTCAGTTCCAGTTTCCGGAGGGCAGCCGGTACCTGGTCGGGAAATATACCATTTCGTCGGCTAATGATGCCCCGGAACGCGACCCGAAAAGCTGGACGCTGTACGGGACCAATGATGAAATCGACTGGGTAGTGGTGGATACACGCAGCGAACAGAGCTGGACGTCCCGCTATCAGCGGCGGGAGTTTGTCTGCGCCAATCCGGGGGCATATAACATGTATTATCTCGATATCACGAGCAATAACGGCAGCACCAACCTGACGGGCTTTTCGGAGATGGAGCTTCTGGAGGAGGCGTTTATCGCGGAGAATCCGACGCCGGCGGATACGGCGTCCAATATCGACAGAAACGATCTTACCCTGAGCTGGACCGCGCCGGAGGGGCTTTCCAATCCGGCCTATCGCATTTATCTTTCTTCGTCGGCACTGCTGGTTCAAAGCGGCGATGCGTCGGTGATGCTGGGGGAACAAACGGCCACGAGTCTTTTGGTTGCGTCGCTGGATACGTTTACGACGTATTACTGGCGGGTGGATGTGCTGGGCAACGACACGGTATATGCGGGGCCGGTGTGGCGGTTTATGACCCTGCAGCCGGAGATCGGGTGCCTGCGTCTTTTGAGCGATATTGATTATGACTGCGAGGTGGGGATGTCGGACCTGGTGACGATGGCGTCGCAGTGGCTGTCTGAGCCGTTTGGCGCGTATCCGGCGGACCTGGATGATTCGGCGCGGGTGGATACGGGCGACCTGGCGGTGCTTTCACGCAACTGGTCGGAGACGGGACAGACTGTGATAATCTCGGAGTTGATGGCAGATAATGAGACGACGCTAGCGGATAATTTCGGGGAGCATTCCGACTGGATTGAGATTAAGAACTTGGGCAGTACTCCGTGCAATCTGCAGGGCTGGTATCTGACCGATAACAAAAAAGAGCTGAAGCAATGGGCGTTCCCGGATGTCACGATTGAGGCCAGGGGGACGCTGATTGTGTTTGCATCGGAACGCAATCTGACCGACAACCCGGACTTTCTGCATACGAATTTCAAACTGGGCAGCGATGGGGAATACGTGGCCCTGGTGCGGCCGGATGGGAGCATTGCCCATGCATTTGCCGAGGGATTCCCGGCGCTGGGCAATGATGAGAGCTACGGGATGACGCTGCTGCCGGGGGAAGAGACGCTGGTGGCCAGTCTGCTGGTGGAGGCTACGCCGGGTCAGGACAATACCGCAGCGATGGTATCGTATAAGCCGGTCTATTCCAAGGCCAGCGGCCTGTTCAGTGCGCCGTTTACGACGGAGATTTCGGTGCTGGAGCCGGGCTGCCAGATTCGCTATACCACAGACGGGTCGATTCCGACTGAGACTTCGACGCTTTATACGGGGCCATTGACGATTTCAAAAACGACCTGTATTCGGGCAGCGGCATTTAAAGACAAGTACGTGCCGGGCAAGACGAGTACACACAGTTATCTGTTTCTGGCCGATGCCATCAATCAGCCGGCGCTTCCGGAGGGATTCCCCTCGATGTGGAAAAATGTGGCGGCGGATTACCAGATGGCACTGGATGTGACAACTCATGCGACCTACGGACCCCTGATGGAACCATCGTTGCTGTCTTTGCCGGCGATTTCGATTGTGACGTCGCTGGACAACCTGTTTGATGCGAGCACGGGGATTTATGTGAATCCGCTGCAGGAAGGCGTGGCCTGGGAGCGTCCGGTGTCGATGGAGATTATCGGGGCGGATAATTCGGATGTGTTCCAGATTGACTGCGGGCTGCGGATTCAGGGCGGGGCATTCCGGAGTTTTGACTTGACGCATAAGAAGTCGTTCCGGCTGCTGTTCAAGCGGGATTATGGGCCGGGCAAGCTGAATTATCCACTGTTTGATGATCCGGACATTATCGGGCTGGATACGCTGGTTCTGAGGGCGGGTGCGAATGACGGGTATTCGTGGAGTTCGGCACGGCTGACGGAACAGTATATTCGCGATGAGTTCGGGCGGAGTCTGCAGCGGGATTCGGGTAATGCCGGGGCGCACGGGACGTTTGTGCATCTGTATATCAACGGGCTGTACTGGGGTTTGTATAATGCGGTGGAGCGGCCGGACCATGCGTTTGGTGAGAAATATTATGGCGGCGACAAGGATGACTGGGATGCGATTAACAGCGGCGATGTGACCAACGGGGATTTGACGGCGTGGAATACGCTGCTGGGCAAGTGTCGGGCGGGGATGACTACGATTGCCGCGTATCAGGAAATTCAGGGGAATAATCCTGACGGCAGCCGCAATCCGGCCTATCCGGTGCTGATTGATGCGGCCAATTACATCGATTATATGATTATCAATTTCTGGGGCGGCAACGGCGACTGGCCGTGGCGGAATTACTGGATGGGCCGGTTGCGGACTGAAGCCAGCACCGGGTTTAAATTCTATTGCTGGGATTACGAAAGCACCATCGGCTCGCCGTTTGCGGTGGTCGATAAGGTCTCGAGCAATAACGACCAGGGTGTTGGGGAACTGCATCGCTGGCTGAAGGACAACGCGGAGTACCGGATGCTGTACGGCGACCGGGTACATCGGCTGTTCTTCCATGGAGGCATCCTTGCCCCGGATAAGCTGATTGCACGGTATTCGGCCCTGGCTGACAAGGTCGAATCGGCGATGGTGGCGGAGTCGGCCCGCTGGGGCGATATGCACTACCAGCCGTCGCTGGGGTTGAGTGAGTGGATTACGAGGCGGGACTGGGTGCTTAATACCTATCTGCCGCCGCGGACGGCGGTGGTGCTGGAACAGATGCGAGCCAATGGACTGTATCCGCAGACTGCTGCGCCGGCATTTTTTGTGGATAACGTCGATCAGCATGGGGGGTATTTTAACGCAGGGCAGGTGCTGTCGATGAGCTGTCCGGGAAGCGGTTATGAGGAAACGGTGCTGGTTGCCGAAGGTCAGTCGGTACGTGTTCATGTTCCCACGACGAATGTGCTGGGGCTAACCTGGACTGCGCCGGAATTTGTGCCGGGGACGGGCTGGACCGACGGAAGTAAGGGGACCGGTGTTGGGTATGAACGCGAGAGCGGGTATGATTCATGGATTGGGACGGATGTTGAAGGCAGTTTGTACAACAAGTCCACGTCGGTCTTTTTGCGGATCGGGTTTACTTATGACTGGATCAAGCCTATCGGGCAACTGATCCTGGATATGAAATATGATGACGGGTTTATTGCGTATCTGAATGGGGCAGAGGTATGCCGCAGCACCAATATCAGTAACGAAATCCCGGGCAGTGCACAAGCATCCAATCATGAAGCGGGTGCTTCTTATGAGTCGTTTGACATTACCGCTCATAAAAACCTGATTACGGCCGGGACGAATGTGCTGGCGATCCACGGGATTAATTATTCAACGACCAGTTCGGATATGATTGTGCTGCCGCGGCTGAGTATCCGCACGGCGGCCCAGGACAATACGATGCCAATCTGGTTTACGACCGACGGCAGCGATCCGCGTCTTCTGGGTGGTGCCATCAATCCGGCGGCGGTGCATTATACCGAGCCGCTGGCGCTCAGCGAAACGGAGCAGGTTAAAGCCCGAAGCCTGAATAACGGCAACTGGAGTGCACTGAACGAGGCGGTCTTTGCACAACGAGCAACGATGGACAATCTCCGCATCACGGAAATCATGTATCACCCGGCCGATCCGAATACGGAGTTTATCGAGCTAACCAATATCGGCGGCGAGACAATTTCGCTGAACAAGGTCGCGTTTACCAACGGCATCGAATATACATTCGGCGGCATGACTCTGAATCCCGGCGGGTATGTGCTGGTGGTGGAAAATGCGGCGGCCTTTGAGGCCAGGTATGGGACGGGATTGAATATCGCCGGGCAATACAGCGGCTTTTTGGATAATGCAGGCGAGGAAATCCGACTGGTTGATGCGCTGGGGGCCGTCATTCATGAGTTTGATTACAAAGACAGTTGGTTTGATATTACCGATGGGAAGGGATTTTCGCTAACGATTCGCGATGCGGCTGGAATGGATCCAGAGCTGTGGGATGATAAATCCGGATGGCGGCCCAGCGGGATGGCCGGTGGTTCACCGGGGGCGGATGATGCGGGCAGTGTTCCTGCGGCCGGGGCAGTTGTCATCAATGAAGTGCTGGCTCATTCGAGCGTGGAAGATTATGACTGGATCGAACTGTATAACACCACCGATGAAGATATCCACATCGGAGGGTGGTATCTGTCGGATAATAACGATGATGACCCGAACCGGATGAAATACCGGATTGCCGAGGGAACGGTGATCAAGTCCCATGATTATGCGGTCTTCTATGAGAATCTGCATTTTGCGAATCTATCCGATCCCGGGTGCTCTGCGGTGTTCCGGCTGAGCGAAAACGGCGAAACGATTTATCTGCAGTCCGGACAGGATGGGGTGCTGACGGGGTACTATGAAGAAGAAGATTTCGGAGCTTCGGATCAGGATGTTGCCTTCGGCAGACATGAGAACTCGACGGGAACATATAATTTCGTCGCAATGAGCCAGAATACGCCGGGTGAGGATAATGTTTATCCGAAGGTCGGGCCGGTGGTGATTACTGAAATCATGTATCACCCCCCTGCCGGCGGATTACTGGATAAAGATGAGTATGAGTATATTGAATTGCGGAATATTTCCGGCAGTCCTGTGGCGCTGCAGGAATGGGATGCCCGCATGAAGATGTTTGTGCCGTGGGCATTTACTGAAGGAATTGACTATACGTTCCCGCTGGGGATTTCGATTCCGGCCGGCGGCAGCATTCTGGTTGTGAAAAATCCGACGGCATTTCAGGAACGGTACCCGCAGGTGGCAACGTCAATTATTTACGGGCCTTATCCGGATACGCAGTTGAGTAACAGCGGCGAGAAAGTCGATATTTCCAAACCCGGCGATGAAGTGAACGGCCTGCGGTATTATATCCGCGTGGATCGGGTCAGCTACAGCGACGGGACGCATCCGGGTAATTTCGAGAACGCCATTGATCCCTGGCCGCCCTCCACGGACGGTGAGGGCCACTCGCTTCAGCAGAAAACACCGGCGATTGTCGGGCAAAATTACTCGAATGATGTAGCCAACTGGCAGGCAGCCTCCCTGACACCCGGAGTTTAATCACCGGCTCACTCTACAAGCAAAGGATTCCCGGCAGAGGACTATCCGCCGGGAATCCTTAATAAGCCTGAGTCTGATAATTTACAGAGCAGGTTTGAGGCTCGGATTCAACACCCGCCCGAAAACGGTCTGAACCTGGCTATGCAAATTCATACACCATTCATTTCACAGCATACTATGGACGTTCGATGCAGTCCGGAATTCGCTGGCAGGCCAGCCAATTCGAGGCAAATGCCGCCAAATCACCCATATCTACAGCACAATCGCCATTAAAGTCGTATGCCAGAAGAACAGGATCACCCGGATTCACGCACACCGTTTCGCCCGTCACATCACGATACAGATAGGCTATTTCCACCGGATCAAGGGCATAATTATAGATTCTCAGATCATCTATTGAACCCTTAAAGAACTGTCCCAAATCCGCTCCTCTGCCACCGATAAAGAACTGCTCGACACCATAAAACAATCGCCGGGCATCGGTGTTCTCGGCCAGTTTGACACCATTCTGATAAGCACGTATCGTGCCGGCTTCGGCATCTTTGGTGACAACCCAATATACCCAGGGATTCGTCACCGTCCGCATCGTCGCCGCGGCACGATCATAGCTTCCTTCGATGCTGTCACTATTGGATAGATCAAAATTGGCACTGGTACCGGCGTATTGAATATTTACAATACGACTGGTCGGCGCGGCGACGGCATTGGCATAAAGCAGCGTTGACGTTGCCGAGCCGGCATTGTTCAAGGCCCAGAATGCGAGGGACATCGTGTGCTGATTTCTCGGCAGTGCATCGACCGGAATCATGGCATAATCATCGATTCCGTCAAATACAGCCGCATTGTAGATTTTGCCGGGCGCAAATGTCGGAACGGCTGGTTCACCGGCCGGAATAATCTCATATCCACCTATGGCATCCGTATAATTGCCTTCGAAATTCCAATGGCTGGTCTGGCGGGCATATTCCAGCCAAACGACGGCGGAATCCACCGAACCGGAAGCATTCGATGCCCTGCAGAAGTATTGCCCTTCATCCGCCGGGTTGACACCGATAACCTGCAGTGTTGCATTGATCGCATCAGGAATGATTTCGTTATTCTTGTACCACTGGTACTCGGTCGCATTGGTCGCCTGGATAGACAGTTCCGCATCGGGCGTCCCGCACGCTGGCCCACGCGATTGTCCGGCCGGATTCCGTGTAATCATGGGAATCTCGGGGGCTGTTGTAAAGGTCCAAACCGACCCCGAGTTAATTACCGCAACATGATTGGGTTCATCGTCATACATAATAGACACATCCACCCTCCAGAAGTACTGCGTATTATGCAGCAAATCAGGGGTTGGATTGAGGATTGTCGCCGTCTGACCGGTACTGACACGCACGGAGGGATCAGCGCCGGCAACCTTGACTTCATTGGGATCCAGATAGATATCGTATCCAACGACGGCTTCAATGTTCGGATCTTCCGGGGCCTGCCAGGAAAGGATGCTGTCAACCGGAACCAGCGTTTGTTTACTGGCCGGATCTGGCCCCCACGCTTTATTTGGTGAAGTAACAGCCCCCATGATATAATTGCTGTCATTTTTATTTGACTGATGACGGAAGATATACGTCCCGGCGGGGAGTAAAGCGGAGAACACCCTGTAATTCCGCAGGGTGGACGCGCTCTCCCGGATGCCCAGGGTCAGGCCGGTATCGGTAAACGTTCCGGACTCGGCAATCCCCCGCGTCAACCAGTCCACCAAAGCCTGCAGCGATGTCGGCTTGCTGCCATTACCCCACGGGGGAAGAGCGCCGATCCAACTGGTTTCATTCATCAGACGATTGTCGAAGGCAATCCAAATGGTTGCCGTCCTGGATGTCGTTACCGTGTACGTAACATCCACTGCATCAGTACCCTTATCGTTGTTGAAAGTAAGGACATGTTCCCAGCCGACCATTTCCTCCGGGACATTACCCCACCAAAATGTGCGATCCGAGTACACGTAAGGCGTATCCGTACCGGTGCCGCCCTGTAATCCCCCTTTCGGCATCGGCAAAGGTGCCGTATTACTGCCAAATACGCCAACGGGAGGACGATTTCCCGTACTGCCGTTGGCACGTTCGACACCGGTGATCACTGCCGCCGGAACAAGAGCGCTTAGCCCAAACACAAGCAATAACCCAATGAATTTCTTCATAACGATACCTCCTGAATAAATCGTTCTATTTTGTTATCTCACAATCGAGATAAACTTTTTATTCAATTGTCCCCACCCCATATTCCTCCACAAGCTTACCCGGAGTTTATACTCATTCTCTTGTCTTGGCTGCCGATTCGTTATGGATGGTTTTCGGATCCTTTTGTCCTCAATAAAACTCTCCTATCCACAATCGAGTACATAAAAAAACAGAGGCACCATCTGGGTTGACGATGCCTCTGTATTTCGATTTTTCAAGTGCATAAAATATCGCTTATCTGCGGCGACGAAGGAAAAGGCTTCCCAATCCCAGAATGGCCATGGTCATGGGTTCTGGAACAAGCACAAGCGTCGTCACATCATTGCCTGCAAAATATTGTGCATCCACACTCACACCCGCCGTGGTCGTGTAAATGTTGCCATTGCCGATTGCCGCATCAAACAAGGATTCATAATCACCCGCAACAACAAATGAACCACCATTAAACACGATCTTCCCAAGCATACTTGCTATTGCATCTTCCGTAAAATTAAAAGTGGGATTTTCATCGGTCGTGCCGGTAATATGGATGACCGCATTGCCGCTCATGGTAATTAAGCCGCCTTCATTAATCCAGAATCTTTCCGTATTAATCACAGATGAACCGCTGAGGTAGAGATTGGTATTGCCCAGTCCCATTCTTAAGGAACCGCTTGTCACCGCGGGGGTTGAATCGGTTTTGGACAGATTGATCGTCCCGCCGGTCATGTTCAGTGTAGAAACCGAGGTGGCAGCTTGCCCGAAGGTGATTCGGTCGGTATTGAATGTTCCGCCGGACATGTTAAAAATCGAAGTTCCCGTATCCCCAAACGTGGTATAGCTGTTGGGAACATTCACCGTCCCGTCGGTCATGGTTACAATACCTGCGGCCGTGTCTTTACTGATAGCCACTCGGAAGGCATTGGTAAAGGTATGGGTACCGCCGGAAATCTGCAATTCACCCGTAACGCCGGCCAACGTACCAATCTGAATATCTGCGGGGGTGTCTGACAGGGTGGAGGAAAGTTTGGCGTAATTCGCCCCTGTTATATTAATTCGAAGCACATCGCCGGCCAAATCGCCTGCGACAGATCCACTCCCGTCCTGAGCCGTATTCCAATTGGTCAACACACTAAAATCATTGTTGGCATTCGTGTTTGTCCAATAGTACGTAGTCGCAAACGCCGGTGTCATGATCATCGTCATAACAAGTACACTAAACAAAACATTCTTCTTCATCATCCTACCTCCAATACTGGTTAAATTGTTGTTTTATTGAGACAGCTTAAATCCCAATATGAAACGCGAACTAGAATATGAATTTTTCACCCGATGATGAATATACCTCTTTTTGACTAAGTTCACAACGCCGTTTTACACTTAAATACCGCCAAAAATAGCCTTTGCCCACCTTTGCCAGTAACATTTTAACACTGAAAGCACCAGGACATGGCAACTAAATCTTTTATGGATAAACTGAACCATTATTCTATGTATTTATTCCATCCCAATTCATTATATTCGTTACATTTTATCACTTTTTCTCAGTATTCTGACACATCGTCAAGAAGATTTGATTAGTCACCCTTGAATCCACACAGCAATAAATGATATTATAGGAACAAACAATTTCGGAGAGAGCCTGTCAGTTTCAAACAAAAGCCATATTCTGTATTTTTGTGAGAACATCCAAATTCATTGTCTCAGCCACCGGTCTACCATTTTCCCGTAGCCCCACCACCACGGGAGAATCCGCCGCCGAATCCCGAGCGATGGCTACTTCCGGAACTCCCGCCCCCAAAACCGCCATGAGAGCGTCCGCTGCCGAGTCCAATGCCATGATTGTGCGAAGACCTGCCCCCGAAACTAATGCCTTGACTGAGCGACGATCTACGGCCCAAACTGGCCCCAAACAGTCCCCCTAAAATCCCTATGTTATGCACATTGTGGACTGTTTCACTGTTGTCTGGTTCGCTCATACTGTTTTGCACGGAACTTTCCGACACCTGCTTGCCTCTCACCATGTTTAATCCGGCCAGAAGCACCATCACTGGTACACCAAGACAGAGCAGGACGGTTATCCATTGGACCGGGCTTTGGTTTACTACATTACGGCCAGGCGGAACATATCGGACGGGTTGGGCATTTTGACTGGGTACCGGACTTCGACTCGGCACGGCATTATTTGGATTGGACACTGCATTTTGTGTAGCCGGAACTTCTTCTGCAGGAACAGCGTTTGGGCCTGACTTGGATTTTGGCGCAGTCATCGCATCCTTTCCGCCGAATTTCAGCAGGATCGACTGTGTGCCGTCCAGAATACCCCTATCGTAATGCCCGTTTTTAAATTGCGGCACAATCACGTTCTGCAGGATACGATCGGCGTCTTTATCATGGTCGCTTCCGTGTCCATCCCCCAACTCAATTCGAGCCTGGCGATCTTTTACCGCAACCAGCAGCAGTACGCCGTCATTTTTCGGCATGTTACCGATACTATATTGATTGAATAGTCCTGTCGCAAATGTCTCAACGCTGCCGTTATCGGTGCCTGGATAATCCGTAATCGAACCAATCGTCACGACCGCCATCTCAATGCCATTTTCTTTCTCATAAGCAGATAACAACTCTTCGAGCTGTTCTTCCTGCTCCGGCGCCAGCAGGTTTGCAATATCTGTGACATACCCCTTGTCCGGTTGAGGATACGGCGTATAAAGCGTCCCGGTCGGATCCTCCGCCATCATCCCGATACACATTCCCCCACAGGTAAGGCACACAACTGCCCAGAGTACTCGCATCTTAGTCTTCATGTGTAATCCTATTATCGATCTCATTGATATCCCCCTGCAAATATGGAAAATACTGTTTCAGCTTTTCACCGATCCGGTCAATTCCGACTTGCAATCCTATGCTGAATTCGTCCTTGTGAAAATGCTCCAGCATTGCCTCCTTCACATCATCCCAGAAGGATTGCCCCACCTTTTGATGAATCCCTTCGTCCCCGTAAATCAGGAATTCCCGATTTGCGATGACCAGCAGGATCAGGACGGCGTTGTGCTGCTGCGTTTTGTCGAGGTTGTGTTCTCTGAACAGTTGAGCCGCCGTGCATTTAATGTCCCCCCGGCTACGACCCAGCACAATCAGCTTGATCTCTGCCGATGTCGCACGTTCGGCCTTTTCTATCGCCGCGACGATATCCGCCCGCTCATCAGGAGTAAGAAATGTTTCCGGCTGAGTGCTTCTGCTTGTCATAATGGATTACCCCTTTGTCCAATCTCTCGTAAATCAATCCTAAATCTAAAATCCATCAAACACCAGGGTGTTGCCCCTTTTCAGAAAATGGCTTCTTTTCGCTACTGTTCATTATCTGATATTTTCCATTTCGACGTTAAAAAATACACGATAAACTCTTGAAAACTCGGTAATTTCATTAAAAAGACTCCTGCAGGGGCAAGAATGTTCCACTTTACTGCTATTTTTTTGAATTTGCAAAAAAATGAGCCCATGGACTTTAGGCGTTATTTGGGTCTGTGCCTATTTGTCAGTTACGTTCACGGGCAGGCAGTGGGGTCTTGCAGACCACATTGGAGCCAGTTTGCTGCCAGCAAAGCCAGGTCCTGCAGGTCCACACGGCAATCCAGATTGATATCACCAATGGGCCGGGCCAAACAGGCATTGCCCATGGTGGCAAAGTGGCTGTTGACCTCCTCGGCGGTTAAGACACGATCATACAACGCCACTTCATCCATGATGCCGGTAAAATAGCGGGTAACATCCCGCGCGCGGTTGATGCGAAACGTGGACGTAGTCATCGCCGGGACAAGTACACCAGGAACAAGGTCCGAGTCAACTTCCAGCGGCACACTTTGCCCATTAACGTACAGAGTGGTTCCCGTAGAACTGTCGCTGCCGCCCTGGCGCACCATGACCAGGTGGTACCATTGACCCAACGTCAGAGGCAGGCGGGTGCGCAATCCACCATTGTAAAATCCGACATAAACCCTGTTGGGATTGTCACGTTGCAGGCCAAAAAAGACTTCCTTTCCTGTCCGGTTGCCGCCCCCGTCGCCCCAATGCAAAAATGGTGGCCACCATAACGCAGTGCTATTGGTCGCTAGAAATATTACTGTTTCAATGGTGAAGGTGGCGTTGCCGCTCAGAGATGCGGGAGATACAGATAAAGATTCGAGGTAGTCATCCGATGAATCAAAGGAGACTCCCATGTCGCCTTGGGCTGTAGCCGTCTGACGGGCAATCGTGCCAAAATACTGGCCCTCGAAAGCAGTCCCCAGGCTGCCGTGGTTCAGAGCAGGTCCGGTGGTTTCGTTAAGCTGATAATACAAGAGCGGATTGGAATTTTGGACCGCGGTCTGGTACGCCGGCGGTGCGCCTAAGGCTATTCCTGCCAGAGCAGTCAATAAAAAAAAATACGTCAGTCCTAATTCCAACGCTGCCATGCCGTTAAAAAGAATCATTGGCCGTTTCATGGTGGGTCCTCCGATAAGGTAAAACTAATTGGTATTTCCCATACTAAACGGTTCGAAGACGACATTTTATACTGATCTTACTTGAAATTTTCTGTTTCGTCGCGGCTAAGTACAGTGACATTAAACACTTGCTTCTTTTGCTCGCGGAAAAATCATACCCGTTGAGTATAACTCGTACTACATCTATAATTCTACCCAAAAGCCAATAACAGGGTCAAGAATATTCCTTCCAAGGCCATTTTCTAAAGCAGTTTTTCTCGATGGCGAACAGGTCTCCTGATATTTTATGGCGGTATAGGGATTTCATGGGTTTTGAGTGCTTGTCCATATTTATTCCACAAGGGGTATCATTCGGACCAGTACCAGACGGTGACGATGCCATCGGACTGATCTTCTGAGTGAGAGATGCTGATGAGGCGGTCTTTGCCGATTTGGGTGGCAAACTCGGCCACTCGGGCAAATAAGGATTGCCATGTGGAAAACAAGCCGCGAAAGACTTCAAATTTGACCTGCATCGTATGCTCCTGTCATTGTTTAATGTTTAGGGTTCAGGGTTAAGGGATTAGAGTTTAGTGATTGGTTAACAGATCATAATTAAAGACCTCGGTTCCAGCCGTTCCCGCCTGGTATGCTGATCCGATTAGAGGCCGCCGCCAACCGGATGCTGATCCAGCAAAAATCAACCGGTGAAAATGTCATCCTGCCGGACAAGGGACAGGTACTTTTAAATCCCTATGACCGGTTCAAAGTATTGGTAGTGGCAAAAAAGTGACTGACGCAAAACTGACGCAAATCGCGTTCAAGATTTTGTCTATCAGATTCCAAACGCAATATAAGCTGCTCTTTTAAAACAACTTACGTATTGGGCCCGGTAGGATTCGAACCTACGACCAAGGGATTATGAGTCCCCTGCTTGTACTATAAGCACAGCAGAAATAAACACTTACAGTGCGTTTTTTGCGTCAATATGAGAGTTTCACATTGTTAACAAGTAAATCACAAGTCTAATAACACGTGGTTATCCACTGGCGACTGACGCAAAACTGACGCAGAATTGTGATTACTCCTTTGATTTTCACAAATTAGGAAAAGATAAATTCGCGGAGAGGGTGGGATTCAATCTGCCCTCTTTTTGCAAACTCATTAAAAACCTGTATTTAAGGCTTAACTATAGCGAAGACAGAGATTTAAGCACTCTTTATTTTTTACTATCTCAACACGGTTTTTTACTGTTTTGAACCTTATTTTAAGGGCACTTTTAAGGGCAACATTAAAATGGGATTGTGCTTCGACGATAAGAAAAGTTTAGCGGAAATAACCTATATAACAAGCCGCTGAGCAAATGAATAACAAGCTACCATCAGATGGCGACTGCCCCACTCTGTAACTCACTAACAACGTTCAAATGCTGACGGACGACATCTCAATCCACTTCATCTTGAATTATCTCAATGTTTCAATCCACGCCCGCGTATGGCGGGCGACAAAAGTGCATCTCAGCCCCTGTTTTGCAATAACTGTTTCAATCCACGCCCGCGTATGGCGGGCGACGCGACGGGGTGAGGCTTTACCGTTCTCAGGCTCTTGTTTCAATCCACGCCCGCGTATGGCGGGCGACGTGCTGGCCCTGCGACTGCGACAGGCCGACCCGGTGTTTCAATCCACGCCCGAGTATGGCGGGCGACGGGTTTTGGTTTTTAAATGTTTGGCTTTGATGGTGTTTCAATCCACGCCCGCGTATGGCGGGCGACCAGTGTAGGCATTTCGAGTTCTTGCGCTGTTATTGTTTCAATCCACGCCCGCGTATG
>JBDKVE010000013.1:0-9627 GCA_039679345.1 Anaerohalosphaeraceae bacterium | reverse complement strand
CGCCGGCCCAATACAAATTGCATCGTCAGCCAGTTTAACATACGACGCATCCCGGTCGGCCTCGGAATACACTGCAACCGCTTCGATTCCCATTTCATGACAGGCACGGATAACCCGAAGCGCAATCTCGCCCCGGTTGGCAATTAAAATTCGTGAAAACATATCTTGATTCCTGTTTATAGGAAATGACTTTACACAATTACGGACGAACTTTAAAGAGAGCCTGGCCGTACTCAACCGCTTGCCCATCTTTACAGCAGACATCAACCACCGTTCCGCTCATTTCGGCCTTGATTTCGTTCATGACCTTCATTGCTTCAATGATACAAACAACGGTTTCTGGATTTACCTGATCGCCAACCTTGACAAATGGTGCCGCATCGGGGCTGGGAGCCATATAAAATGTGCCGACAATGGGAGATTTGATCGGCTGGAGGCTTGAATCGACTGCTGCCGGTGCTGCTGTAGCGGGAGCAGCAGGCTGTACCATGGGTACATGAGGTGGGTAGGATGGCATAGGCATTTGTCCACCCATGGGTTGATATTGAATCAAACGAGCATCCGCGCCGGGGCGTTTCAGATGAATCTTGGAATCGCCTTCGACGATCTCGACTTCAACAAGATCGTTTTCTTTCATCACTGCGACCAGCTCTTTAACTTTTTGTAAATCCTTTTCCTGCTTTTCAGCCATGGGGGTTCTTCCTTAATTTATATTGTTCTTAGGGAATCCATTTTCCAGCCCAAAGTTTAGTCGGATAGTATAACCAGCCGGCCCAATATTTCAAGTATTTTATACAAAACACAGAGTTATAATATATCCAGTATGTCGGCTATTGATTAAGATTTCATCTCGTTATTGCTTTTTCTCTGAAAATCGCCATAATAATATCTCCTTTTTACGAAATGAATTAAGCTGTATTAATATGGAATCGTGATTGATGAAAACAATAGCGGAACTTTTACAACAGGCCATTGTGATTGCCGATGGGGCCATGGGCACCATGCTTTATCAGCACGGAGCGTTTCTCAATACCTGTTTTGAAGAACTAAACCTGACACGTCCGGAATTAGTTGGACGTATTCATGGCGAATATATCGAGGCCGGAGCGGATTTTATCGAAACCAACACCTACGGGGCCAATACATTCAAACTTGCCCGGTTTGGCCTGAGTGACCGAAGCGACCAGATTATCCACGCCGCCGTGGAAATTGCCCGGCAGGCCGCGGTCGCAAAAGCCCTTGTAGCCGGGGCGATTGGGCCGGTCGGCATCGATTTACCGCAGGTACCCCAACATTTACGAAATGCCGCCTACGAGGCCTTTGTCTCCCAGGTACGTTCGCTCGATTCGGCAGGGGCGGATTTTCTTCTGCTGGAAACCTTTTCCAGTGCGGATGAATTGCTTTTGGCAATCCAGGCAGCCGCCGGCGTATCTGCAAAATCAATTTTTGCCCAGATGACTTGCGGACCCAAACAGGAAACACTATATGGCGTCCCCATCCAGGATGCCATTGCCCCAATCGCTGCACATCCGTCGGTTATCGCGGTAGGCCTGAATTGTTCCGTCGGCCCATCAGATATGCTGGAAGCCATTCGGAAAATCCGTAGTGTCACCCAAAAACCAATTATCGTCCAGCCCAATGCCGGTTTTCCGCGGCAAGTGGAAGGACGCATGCTGTATATGTGTACACCGGAGTATATGGCTGAATACGCCAAGCGGTTTCTTGAAATCGGCGTCAAAGTTATTGGCGGCTGCTGCGGCACCACCCCAGCGCATATTCGTGAAATCGCCAAAGCCGTCCGGCCGCTGGCCCGCATCTCGACGACGAGTCCTGCACCCGCATCCATTTCGGTTACTCCCTGCAAAAAGCAGCCTGAATTTGAAGCTAAACCCCTGGCGCAAAAAAGCCTGCTGGGCAAAAAAATTGCCGACAAAGTCCCGGTATTCTGTGTGGAGCTGACCCCGCCCCGTGGTACCGACAGCGCTAAACTGGTACAAAACGCCAAAATCTGCGCCGATTATGGAATCGACGCCGTTAATATTCCTGACGGCCCCCGCGCCAGTGCCCGTCTGAGTCCACTGGTCTCGGCGGTTAAAATCCAGCAGGCCGCCAATATCGAAACCATCCTGCACGTATGCTGCCGGGACAAGAATATCATCGGCTTGCAGTCCGACCTGCTGGGAATCGATGCCATGGGAATTAAAAATGCCTTGCTGATTACCGGCGACCCGCCGAAACTGGGCGAATACCCCGATGCAACGGCAGTCTTTGATCTGGATTCGGTGGCCCTGTCGCGTGTTGTCAGTAACCTGAACCGGGGCCTTGACATCGCCGGCAACGCCCTGCCCGCTCCACTGTCGCTGACGATTGGCGTCGGTGCCAATCCCGTGGCCACTGAACTACACCGGGAAATAGACCGTTTCGGCCAGAAAGCCGCAGCCGGTGCCGAATATGCCATCACCCAGCCAGTGTTCGATGTGGAGATGTTTTTTGCGTTCCAGATGGCGGTAAAAGACCATCACATCCCGCTGATTGCCGGCATCTGGCCGTTTACCAGCTATAAAAATGCTGAATTTATGGCCAATGAAGTCCCCGGTGTAGTCGTCCCTCCGCAATTACTGGAACGCATGTCCAAAGCCACCACGCAGGAGCAGGGACGCAGAATCGGAATCGATATCGCCCGCGAGATGATGGAACGTTTGGCCCCGCATGTGGCTGGTTTTGCCGTCAGCGCCCCGTTTGGAAATGTTAAAATCGCCCTGGCGGCCCTGGGACGACTGAATCCGGATCAACAGGACTGATGAAAACCGAACTGCTGGATTACGACTTGCCGCCGGAACTGATTGCGCTAAGTCCTGCTGAAAAAAGGACCACATCCCGTCTGCTGGTTTTGCATCGGATGGATGGTCGATTGGAAGACCGGATGTTCAGCGACTTGCCGGAGTACTTACAAGCAGGCGACTGCATGGTATTTAACAATACCAAGGTTCTTCCCGCACGGTTTTATTTCCAGCGTTCCACCGGTACACGCATGGAGGCCTTGTTTCTCAGTGAGGTCAAACCCGGACTGTGGCAGGTCATGATAAAAAATGCTCGCCGCATTAAAACCGGAGAAACCCTGATTTTTCTGAATCGTGACAATACTCCCGGCCCGGCCTGTACAGCCCTCCAGCGCGTCGAGGAAGGACATTGGATGCTGCAACTGCAAATCCCGGCCGCAGCGGAAATTGTTCTGCAAACCATCGGTTTTGCACCCTTGCCGCCGTATATCAAACGCGACGGGCAACATGATCCTGTTATGAATGATTTATCCCGTTATCAGACGGTCTTTGCCGAAAAACCGGGCGCAATCGCCGCCCCCACCGCGGGACTGCATTTTGACCAGACCCTGCTGGATAAAATTTCAGCCATGCACATCCACACCGCCCGCTGCACCCTGCATGTCGGTACCGGCACATTCAAGCCCGTCCAAACGGAAATTCTTGAAGACCACCCGATTCATTCGGAATTTTATGAAATGCCTGCCGATGCCGCCCAGACCATCAATACCACCCGCAGCAACGGCGGACGCCTCATCGCCGTCGGCACCACCTCGGTCCGCACCCTCGAAAGCGTTGCCCGGGAAGGAAAAGCGTTCGCTTCCTCGGGACAAACACAATTATTCATTACTCCCGGCTATCGTTTCACGCTGGTCGATGGAATGATTACCAATTTTCACCTGCCGCGATCCACACTCCTGTCGCTGGTGAGCGCATTTGCCGGGCTGCACATGATTCTAAACGCATATCGTCATGCCATCGACCGGAAATACCGGTTTTATTCCTATGGCGACGCGATGCTGATTCTTTAGAACCGATTGGTTCAATCCGTAATCTATTCCGTCGGTATCCGCGGTTCCGTGGCAGGCGTTTGATAGTTTTTATGCCATCGCATATACCACAAATCCTTCAGCGCGACGGTCTCAATCCGCAAGTCCCGCATAATGAAATTGACTTTCATCTGATGGCGGTCGATGCAGAAGCGACGCATATTTTCTGTATTTCCCGGTAACTCGGAAGTCTTGGAGGCCTTTACCGACAAGGGCGGATTATCCACGCCTTTGGGCCAGCCGACCGTCCAGACGCCATCCCCAAACAGAGGAACACTGGACGACATGTTCAGCCAGTCACGCAGCATATATTCATTATAACCCGAGGCGGTGTCATACTGCATGTCATACGCCACCCAGCCGTTCAGGGTATAACTACCGATAGTGGATAAATCCGCAGCCCGCTTCCACTCCCAGGGCAATTGAGATGAACCATATTGTCCCGATGCATTGACCAGGTCGGCATCGGTAGTAAATTTCTCATAAGGCGCCGATGGACATAATAGCAAATCCACTTTTTGGCCCAACTGATACTGCTGAGCAAACGACGCATCCCCGGCATAATCGGCCAGCTTGCCCATCCAATAGAGATTGGTGTCCGCCGCAGAAGACCGAATCGCCAGCCGCTTGTAATCACTGCTTTGCTCATACATCTCCAGAGCCTTGCCCAACTGGCTCAGATTGGAAGCACAGATTACTTTTCGGGCTTGATCTTTTGCCTTTCGCAGGGCCGGGACAATAATGGATAACAACAACGCAATGATGGCAATGACGACCAAAAGTTCAATTAATGTAAACGCTTTTCGTGTTTTCATTGTGAAATAGTTTCCTGTTTTCCCATACATACTGTCCGATTGATAATCCGTCACAACCGGATTCCGGCCCGTAAAATCTTTACCGGCAGGCCTGTGCGACCTGCCGGTAAAGGTTTGATTTCAGAATACCTACTCGCCGCAGGTGGATTCCGGATAACGGCCGCAGCTCAGCCAAGTGGAAGCAAAGGTGGCAAAATCCACCATATCCACGCGGCAATTGCCGTCAAAATCAAAAGCGTTCTCGTAAGGCTTCAGACACAACACGGCATCCGGCTTGCCGACTAAATACATATCCGCGATTTCCAGACCGGTTAAGCGATAATTGAAGATTTTCACATCATCCACTGCGCCGTCCAGGAAATCGGTCACAACGCCACGGTTATTATTGGCGCCGATAATCATCGGGTAATCCCAGGGGTCAAATGTCGGATTGGATGTATAGGCATCGGAAGCCCCAAACGGTTTACCATCCAGATATAGCTGACCAACAGATCCCTTTTCATAGGTTGCCGCAATCAGATGCCATTGGCCGTCACCCACCAGCGTGGTGGCGGTGGTGCCGCTGACATGAGGCATATCGGTGTCACCGGTGTTTTGACGCAGACGGAAATTAATTTGTTGTCCGCCGGTCCCCGAAAACCACATCTGGCAGCCCGGCCCGTTACCATCATTATGAGTCCCCAGAACCATGGCAGTTGCGGTACTGAAGGTATCGATGCGCACCCAGCAGCTAACGGTACCCGCTTCAAGGGCAGCCCCCGGCCCGCTCTTGGGATAGGCATCAGTGGTTAACTGAACATACTGCGTTCCGTCAAATTCAATCGCCTGACCAAGATTCGGGACTCCGTTGATGAATCTGGGCAGCACGATATCATTCGGCTCACCCTTCAGGGTGCCATGAACCGTTCCCGCCGCATCATTGGCATTCCCGTCAAACGGATAATAGGCAACGAGACGCTTGACGGTTAAGCTCGCAGACAGCGTAATTTTGGTTTCCGAGCTGCCATTGGTCACCGAACAGTAATAATAGGCTTCATCCGAAATCTCGGCATTGGCGACAGACAAGGTCGTGGAGAAGGAACCGTCGCCAAGACTCGTAACGACCACGGTGAAGTCACCATTGGTTTTCGTCCCGGTTCCCGTCTGAGAGCCCAATAGGACGTCCGGAGTACCCGCTTTGTACCAGCTCACCGTCGGAGTTGTCAGGCTGCTAAGTTCAGCCGCAAATACGGCGGTTTCCGAGGCATTCACAGATGTATCCTGAGGATTCGCTGTAATGGCAGGCACACTCTTGACTGTTTCAAAGGACCAGATTGTCCCGATAACCGTATTGGGATCCGAAGGTGAGGAATTATTGACACTTTCATCGACTCGCCAATAATATACTTTATCCGTTTTCAGGCCGGAAACAGAAGCTTCAATCGGATCTGTCAAATCCGCAACGACAATCGGATTCACGGCCAGATTCGGTTCACCTTCCACCAAATACAGATAGTGTCCGGTGACATTGGCAAGTTGTGCAGTATCCCAAACGAGCTTGTTTGTTGTCTGAGCAACCGATTTCTGTCCATTGGCCGGAACAGGATTTCTCGCCCACGGAATGGCAGTGCCAAACATCATATCGCCGGGGGTGCGAGCAATACCGCTGATACGCACCTCGTCGATCAATCCTTCAAAGTTTTCGGTCCCAATACCGCCGGAGGTACGAAGTTCATTGCCCACAGCAAAACGCGTCGTCACCGTTCCGGTTAAATCAGCCGTCAAAATAAACGTGGCGCTTCCGACCTGCTGGGCCACATTTGCGGTTCCCAGCTCAGTCCAGTACAGTTTCAGATTGCCGGCCGTATTGGGAATGCCATTATAGGTGACCGCGGTATGGTACCATTGACCTGCCGTATAAGTAATGGGGGCGTCAAAGGCTAAAACGCTTCCGGCAAGGCTTTGAAACCGAAGGGTGGTACCGCCATCCTGGATACGGAACTGGAAACCGCGTACCTCATTGGCACCGTCACCTTCACCACAGATAATTTCCATGTGGGTGGGCTCCGCCCCCGGCGCCATGTCGGGCCTGACTATCGCTTCAAAAGTAAATGCGCCGTCTGCACCGGTAAGCCTTGAAATCGCCACCGTATTGACGGCATCGCCGGCATACGGCGCAACACCGGTCTTGCCATCATACGTATTTACCGCATTAGCATATCCATTTGCCGAAGCTGCCAGCGCTGCTCCATTAACAAGCGGTAAATGGAGCGGATTGGCTGCCACCATGTCCGGTACGCCGGCACTGGTGGTTGTATCAAAATGCCATAAATGCAGCGTATCAGCATCGACCGGAAACGGGCCGACGGCACCAGCCTGTGCCATAGACACGACAAAACACACCATAAAAGCCATCGATAACCATCTTTTCATAATAACACCTCCAGACTAAAGTGAACAAGATTTAGATATTATTAATGCACCTCAAAGTGCAAACACGGTTCAGCAAATAAAGCCCAGTCATTAAAATGTGTTCCATCCGTTCCCTCGGTGGTAATCAGGGTCAGGAATTGATCCTGACTGGACAACGGGATATGGACGGCTTGACTCTGGCCGGCCGGAATATCTTTGGAAAATTTGACCTGCCCGTCCACCAGGACATGAAAGCAGGCTATCGGCAGCGGCTGATTCGGCTTTTTACGACGAATCGTGTCGATATAATCTAAAATAGATTCTGAAACCCCGCATACTGCCTCAAACCGGGCAATCTCCAGTCCCGGGAAATCCCGGCGGATTGCCTGCAAATCAAACGTAATTCCCTGGCTGGCATGCATATAGATCGACGGATTCTCGCTGGTGCCGTATTCCACACCCTGCAATCGCAAATTATGGCGAGGAACGGAAAAATTCGACGCCTCATGCCAGCCGCCATAAAATATGCCATTCCAGAATTCTCCGTCGGATGACGGGAAATTTTCTACGCGATGCCCTGCGGACGATACGACTAAATATCCGTCTTTTGCAATCGGAATAAATACACCGTCAATCAACGGGTTATCCGAGACCGACACATATTGTGATTTTCCATGCAAGGATGAAGAGGCTTTGTCGAATACCCTCGCTTTGCCCGTAACCACGTCGATCCCCTGATTGATTAGACCCGTCCCAAGTCCGTTTCCTCCGCCGACGATATCTGCCAGGCATATCTTTTCACCCCGCCAGATAAAATTCGTCTTTGAATCCAGAGCCCGAATGAACGTATTTTCATTCAGCGGAATATCCTGCAAATTGCCGCTTGTATTCACTCGCTTGGCCTGTCCGGACTCCAGTATCCGGGTCGCCTGAACATTGCCCGCAACCCCGGCCAGCAGGGATGTTTTGCCCTGGAACATGTGGACATTCGTCGAGCCGGCAAAATCGACTTCAACACCAAATTCCGTACCTAAATCAATCACACTCGAAGACGGCGTCGTCACCGTAAAACCCGTGGCTTTAATGGGAACATAGGCCGTCATTCGTCCCGATTCCAGAACCAGCTTGTCCGGCGCTGTGGTCTTGAAAGATGCCGGCCCTTCGAGGATAACCTGGGCACCGTAGCCAAACTCCATTTTTATCACACCCGACAAAAGGTTCCAAGTGTCGTCATTGCCGTATAAAATATCGCCTTTGGCCGGACCATTGGAGGAGCCAACCCATTTTGCATGGATTGAATCAGTAATACCGGCTGCGGCTTCCTGCGGCCGGGAAGAATTCAAATACGCTAATGCAATAAGCAGAATCATGGCCGCAGATGACACAATGGCAGTCAGCAGGAAAACCCGATTTACCGAGTGGGTAACCCGTTCAACCCGGCTGTCACGTACTGAAAACACCTGATTTTCCTCCGGTGTTGACTGCATTACCTCCACCGTTGGAGAGCTTTTTTCAGTTTCGGCCAGTTCCTTCCATAACTGCCAGTTGATGACGGCACTGTCGGATGCACTCCCCTCCAGAGGAGTCGTATTTTCATGATGTCCGATAATCGCATGATTCAGCATAAAGTCCACATAAGCCTTAGCCGCTTCCGGACTCGATTCGATCCGACGCTGCAATTCCTCAAACTCCTCAGGCCGAATCGTCTCTTCCAAAGAGGCCAATATTAACTCGCTGAGGCGAATATCGTCGCGTTTCAGTTCCATTAGATTGTTTCCCACGAAGACATCGTTCGTTCAACACACAAACGAAGCAGGTTGTGAATTCGGGCGATGGATTTATATAGCCCCTGTTCCGGACGACCACTCTGCCGGGCAATCTCCCGGATTTTAGTACCGGCGTCATAGCGGTGTTCAATAATTTTCTTATCGCTCTGATTCAGTTTTTGCAGACATTCTTCCAATGCATGGATTCGCTTATCCATGCGTTGAATCTTCTCTGCGGTAAAGGAAGCCAGCTCACCGATCACATCATCATTAAATTGCAGTTTGGCTTGACCAGATTGTTTTTTGCGATAGCTGTATATCTGGTTCCGGGCAATGGCAAGTGCCCAAGCCAGGAAACTTGTCCCCGACTGAAATTCACGAAATCGACGGCACATGACCAGCGCCGACTCCTGCAGAATATCCTCTGCATCGGAAAGGTTGGGTACCAACGTCAGAATAAATCCATAGATACGCTTGTGGTACTTTAACAGTAGTCCTACAAGCTGCTCATTGGGATCAAGATTCGTATCTTTAAAATCATGTATAATGGACATAGCTAATCTTCATCATGTTTATTTCAATATTCCTTTTAGTAGAGATAATGTCTCATTGTATTTAAATTGGAGTGTAATTTTAAAAATTTTCCTGCATTTCCAACCTTTTTGTATGTCACAAAAACAACGATTGCCTCATTTGAATTTAAGTAACTACCATAGCTATGTTTACATGTTGGCTTTAATCTCTTTACATTCACTTTAAATCCCTGATATTATAGGAACAGGGTTGA
>JBDKVE010000012.1:0-20681 GCA_039679345.1 Anaerohalosphaeraceae bacterium | reverse complement strand
TGAAGGTGCAATGTGGATGGCTGAATTGGATTACGCCAAGTCCTTATTGGGGAAAACAGTCAGTTTTACTACCAGCGAGGGTAATGTGTTGGAGGGTCAGGTCAAAAAGCTGACTTTTCAGGATGGTACTCCCGTGCTGACGGTTTCCAGTGATAATCAGTCCTATGTTATTGAAACCAGTCAGATACAGGGTATTCAGGGATAATCAGAAAAATTAGTAAAGAGATATAAGGTTTAAAGGAGTTACATAATGGGTTCAGCATTGACAGCCGGAGTATCGGGGTTAAAGGCATTTCAAACCATGCTGGATGTGGCAGGCAACAATCTGGCGAACGTTGAAACAACCGGTTTTAAAGGCAGTACAGTAACCTTTGCTGAGTTGTTGAGTCAGACCATTCGTCAGGCCAGCGGGCCCTCCGGGGCTTTGGGCGGGGTCAATCCTCAGCAGATGGGCAGCGGTGTTACTGTGGCGGCTACTGTAAGAGACATGAGCCAGGGCAATATTGTCAGTACCGGCCAGGATCTGGATGTGGCCATCGATGGATCAGGTTATTTTGTGCTGAATAGCGGTCAGCAGAATGTATATACCCGTATTGGCTCTTTTGCGGTAGATGCAGAAAATACCCTGGTGGATCCGGCTACGGGGTATAAAGTTCAGCGTACCGGGACATACGGTGAAACCGAGGGTTTTCAGGCCACCGGTGATGCCACCATTCATATCCCATGGGACAGCTCAATGCCGGCCAACGCGACAACATCCATCACCATGAATGGCAATCTTCGCTCTTCCGCCGACAGTACGGCTGCAACAACACACAAACTGGTTTCCAATATGTCGTTTACGACAGGTTCCGGCGATCAAGTGGCCACGGCGGATACATGCATTTCCGATCTGGATCAGTGGGGCGGCACCCCGCTGGCGACAGGCAGCACCGGAACGATTTATGTCTCCGGGATTAAGGAAGACGGAACGACATTTACCAATCAGCCTGTGACCTGGACGGGAGCTGCGGCCGGCAGTGGTGCGACGCTGCAGGATGTGCTGGATCAGGTTTCAGCTCTCTATGACAATAGTACGGCCAGCATGAACGCGGATGGAAAGATTACTGTTACAGGCAATTCGGCGGGGTACAGCCAGGCTCAGGTGACAGGGATGAGCTATGATCCGGCCGGCGCGGAAAATTTTGAAATTCCGACTTTTTTTGATTACGCGACGATTGGCGGCAATGACAGTAAAACCTTCAAAATCACTGCGTTTGATAATCAGGGTCAGCAGCATGTATTGACCGGTGCTTATATCAAGACCGATGCAAGCAATACCTGGGATATGGTGGTTCAGACGGTGGATGGCGAACGAGAAGGGTCGTGGTCAAATTATGATATATACAGTTCTTCGGCATTAAACCGTCGAATTTCCGGCATCGAATTTAATACCAATGGCTCTTATAAGGGGTTGAATTCCTCCACGGAAAATGCGGAATTTTCGATTCAGTATGCCAATAACCCCGGTATTACTCAGACCATTTCGCTGGACCTTGGAACGCCGGGAGAATTTACGGGGCTGACACAGTTTGCCAGTCAGCAGTCCAGTGCGGCAGCTCTGACTCAGGATGGGTATGAAGCCGGTACACTGTCAAGTGTTACCATTGACAACACCGGCATGCTGGTGGGAACCTTTACCAATGGCGTGAAAGTCAATATTGCAGCCCTTCAGATTGGGATGTTCCAGAACTCGGGTGGTCTTGAATCGGTCGGGAATGGGTATTATCTGCCAACGGCCAACTCCGGTGAACCCATCGAAACCATGGCAGGGACAGGCGGAGCCGGAACCATCAGCGGCAAGAGTCTTGAAAAGTCCAACGTGGATATAGCGACGGAATTTGTCAATCTGATGGAGGCCCAAAACGGTTACCAGGCGAATGCCAGGACCATTCGTGTTGCCACGGATGTGCTGCAGGAGCTGACCAACCTGATTCGATAAGCAGTGATAGGCTGATGTAAGCATGGTGTTGAATCTTATCCAGATTACTGAATTTGCTGTATTTGCGTTGTCTCCGATCGAACGGTACAGCGCCATGCGGCAACTGGAGACCAGGCCGCCGTCAGGAGTGATGACCAACAAATGGTTTGTGGTGCTGGGATGGTCTTTGATTGCCCTGCTGCTGATTCTGCTGGCGGCAGTTCGACGGATGCGTCTGGAAAAAGAACGGCTGGCCATGGAAGAGCGATTTTCCAACCTTGCGGATCGATGCCGGCTGAGTCAGCAGGAACGTGAAATTCTGGAGTCGATCAGTCTTCGTGCCGGGGTCAAGAATAAAGATCTGATTTTTACGGAGCCGCAGCTATTTGATAACGGGCTGGCTCGTATGATGCAGGAAAGTTTTGAAAGCGGACATAACCTGGTGCAGCGGAAACGGCTGAATGTTATGGCATATGGGATTAAGACAAAACTGGGATTTCAGAAGTCCATGTCGGAGTTCGGGCTGACGAATCGGACGGGCCGCAATTTGAGCAGCCGTCAGATTTCTATCGGTCGAACCGTGTTGATTTCTCAGGCCACCCAGCCAGGCAGTCCCCGGTTTGAGGCCGCGGTGATTCGCAATGATGAATATGAACTGGCGATTTTGCCCAAAACAGCAATCGAGGCGGTACCCGGCCAGATTGTCGCGGTTCAGTACCGCGTTGGCAGTATCACCTGGGAATTCGATTCAATTGTTATTTCATGCGGCCCACAGGGGCTTGAATTGAATCATACGGATCGTATCCGGTTCATAAATCGTCGGCGTTTTCAACGCGTTCCGGTGCAAAAAAAGGCAAAAGTGGCGTTGTTTGATGTGATGTTTGAGGCCGTGGGTTTGACCTCCATTCAACCGGAATTTCAGGATGCAACCATTACAGAAATATCCGGACCCGGGCTTCGCATTCGAGCCCCCCTGAACGTCAAAATGAGAGATCGCATTCTGGTGGTGTTTGAACTGGAGACAGGCCGATGGCTCCAGGATATCGCTGAAGTCCGCGGATTTCGAGATACACCGCTGGGACGATCCATCGGGGTCGAGATGATTGGACTTAATGAAAAAGCAATCAATGAGCTGATTCGTGTAACCAATGGTCTGGCCGGAACAGTGATGTCGCAATCGAATGAAGACTATGAAGACGGCGGCATCTATGATTTTACTGAGCAGCCGGAGGAGCAGACGATATGAGTGAATCGATCAGTCAGCTTGGTTCCGGGATTAATGCGTTGATGGAAAAATATATGGCGGTATCGAACAATATCGCCAACGCGTCCACGCCGGGATTCAAACGCACGGTCAATACGTTTAGCTCCACACTTTATGAAGCAATTGCCAATCAGGACAAGGAATCACTGGCTGCTGCGGAAATATGCGGCAGCCAGTCTGTCGATTTTTCTCAGGGCCAGATTCTTCGGACCGAGCGGCCGCTGGATGTTGCATTGGAAGGGCGCGGGTTTCTGGTGCTTGAGACGCCGACCGGGCCGCTTTATACCCGCAGCGGATCCCTGGACGTCAACAAACTCGGTCAGCTTGTGGATATCAATGGAAATCTTGTGGCGGGACAAAACGGGCCGATTATTATCCCGCGGGATGTGTCGGTCAACCAGGTCACAATCAGTCTGGATGGTATTGTGCGAGCGGGCGAGACAGATGTCGGGGCTCTTCGGCTGGTCTCCTTTGGAAATAATACTTCACAGCTTGAACCGGTTGGGCTGGGAGCCTACCGTGCTCCCGCTGATGTTGAGCCTGAAGCCGCAACCAATGTGAAAGTCCGGCAGGGGTGTCAGGAATCGTCCAATGTCAAGATTATGGATGAAATGGTTAGTATGATGACCTTGTCGCGTATTTATGAAATGCATATCAATATCCTGAAACGCCAGCGTGAAAACAGTTCAGTCGCGCTGGGTGTCGCCAATAGTCAGGGATAGGAGATACACAATGCTAAAAGCTTTTTCGACCGCCGCCACAGGCATGGATGCTCAGCAGACGATGATTGACACCATCGCCAACAACCTGGCCAACGTGAATACCAATGGTTTCAAGCGGAATCAGGTTAATTTCCAGGATTTACTGTATCTGAAGATCCGTGAATCGGACCGGGAGATTGCCAGCGGGGTCACCGCTCCAAGTGCTTTGGAAGTCGGCAGCGGTGTCCGGGTAGCGTCTACGACCCGTAATTTTTCGATTGGAGATCTGGAAAGCACAAGCAATGATCTGGATGTTGCTATCCAGGGAGATGGTTTTTTCAAAGTAACACTGCCGAACGGTGATGAGCGTTATACGCGGGATGGAGCGTTTCAGAAGGATGCCAATGGGCTTCTGGTAACCGCCAGCGGCTATCAGGTCAGTCCTGGTATTACAGTCCCGGAAGATGCGACCATGGTGGATATTGCCAGCGATGGAACCGTCAGTGTTCAAACACCTTCGGGCAATCAGGTCATTGGGACGCTGGAGATGTATCGTTTTGCCAACCCCGGCGGCCTGAGTGCGGAAGGTGGTAACTTGTACCGGGAAACCGAGGCCAGCGGATCGGCAATTGCCGGCAAACCCGGCGAACAGGGTTACGGCAGCATTCTGTCCAAATATCTGGAGAAATCCAATGTCCAGATGGTTACGGAACTGATCAACCTGATTAATGCCCAGCGTGGATATGAGATTAATTCACGTACCATTCGTACCGGTGATAATATCCTGAGGCAATTGTCTGAACTGATACGGTAAGTCGGGGAGATGAAGATGAGTCAAATGTTGAGAGGGTTTGGTTGTGGAGTGCTGGTGCTTGCAGCATTTTGTGCAGGTCAAGGGACTGCCTCCAAATTAGCCGAAAAGCTCAAAATCACCATGCCTTCAGAAATCACCATCGAACAAGCTTCGGTGACACTCGGTTCGGTGTGCAAGATCGAAGGGCCTGTCACATTACTCAATCAGGCCTGCACCCTTGGATTAGGCAGTTTCGTTACTAAAGGACAAATCCTGTACGTCGATCGCAATACGATGCTGAGTCGACTGGCCAGTGCTGGGATTCCGGCCGGAAGCATTGAATTTGCCGGTGCGCAAATAATGACAATTAAACGAAAAGAAGCAGTTGTGGAGCCGGAACAGATTGTTCGGGCGGCTCGCGGCTATCTGGATAAATACCTGGTCGGGCGAAACGTTGTTTCTGTTAATCTGGTGAGGATGCCGTCGCTGCTGGTATTGAATGATCCGAATGCAGCAATGACCTTATCCTGCCAGATGAGTCGTTATCAAACCCCGGGGACACAAAAGGTGACGGTGACGATTCAACAGCCGGGGCAGGCCATTTTGCTGTCCGAAGTCGCGTTTGCCGTTCGTTATAAGACACGCCGTCTGGTTGCTGCGGCGGATATGGAAGCCGGAACGACTGTCACCTCGACCAACGTACGCATTGAGGAAGTGGAATCCTCGGTAGCTGATCCGGGGCCATGGAAAGAACCCTATGGGCTGATGGTTCGACGTAAAATTGCCCAGGGCAATATGATTCACTCCGACTGGCTGGCAGCGCGGGAATCGCCTGTTTTGATTCGGCGTAATCAGCAGGTTCTGGTCCAGCTCAATACCGGGGCGTTAAACGTCTCGGCGCCCGGGCAGGCTCTCGATGAAGGTAAAATCGGTGATTTGATTCGTATTCGTCGCGGCCAAAGGCCGGATGAACGTATCATTTACTGTACAATCCAGCCGGATGGAACTGTGCGGCCGCAAATATGAAAGGAATAATAATGAAATCCCGTATCTTTTTCTCTGTGTCTATGATGGTAATTGTACTGGCTTCGGCTTGTCAGGCGGGATCCATCTGGGCTAAGAAAAGTGTATCGAGCAAGGCTCTCTATGCGGATGATAAAGCGATTCAGGTGGGCGATTTGCTGACCGTGATTATCAATGAAGACCACAAGGTGGACAATAAGGTCAAAAGTGATCTTCAGAAAAGCACATCCAATTCTCTATTGATTGATGGAGATGAAAATAAAATCGAGAATGTGATTCCGAACATCCCGGATGTTTCACTGGGCGCATCGTCGAGCAAGTCGGTTAACGGCAAGGCGGATTATAAGGACGAACGCAGCATTGAAGATCACATTACGGTGGTGGTTCAGGATATTCATCCCAATGGCAATCTGGTGATCATTGGGACACGTACACGGGATATCAGTGGCGACAAGCAGACCATTCAGGTCAGCGGTGTGGTTCGGCCCAGCGACATTTCTTATGATAATACCGTTCGCAGTGAACAGATTGGGGATTTTACACTGGTGTCACTCAGTGACGGCCCGTCAAAAGATTATAACCGTCCCGGCTGGCTGGGTAAATTTCTGGACTTTATCTGGCCGTTCTAAACCCTTTGGGACCGAGAGGATCTTATGAGAACAAAGGCACATATTCTGCTGTTGATAATGGGATTCGCATCCTCTGCCTGGGCTGCGCGGATTGGAGATATTTGCGATATTCAGGGGGTTCGCGGAAATCCGTTGATGGGTACAGGTCTGGTGGTCGGATTGAATGGTAGCGGAGACAGTGCAATTCCAAGTGCCCAGCTTCTGGCCAGTCTTCTGCGGCGCGAAGGTGATACAACGTTTAGTCCAGCGCTGCTGCGTTCTTCAAATATTGCCCTGGTTATGGTGACGGCGGAACTGGGACCCTGGGATCGTGAGGGGGGGACGATGGATATTACGATTTCTTCTTTAGGCGATGCCAAAAGTCTTCAGGGGGGCATGCTGCTGGCAACAGAACTCAAAGGGCTTGATGGGGAAATCTATGCCGTGGCGCGGGTTGCCGCGATTTCCACTTCGTCATGGACGGTAGAAGGCAAGACCGGAACCAAAGCATCCAAAAATCATCCCACGGTTGGTCGGATTCCGAATGGAGCGGTTGTGGAGCGTTCGGAGTTGTCTGAGTTTGTTCAGGTGGTCGGAGGCAGACGCAGTATCGCATTGAGCCTGCGTCAGGCGAGCCTCACCACGGCCGAACGGATTCGCAAAAGCATACTGGAAGCGTACTCGAATTGCGCAGTTGCTGAAGATCCCGGAACAGTACGGATTTTTGTACCGGATGATGTGGCTGTCGGTCAGGAAATCACGTTTCTGGACAGTATTATTCAGGCGGATGTGGAAGTGGATGTTCCGGCAATTGTGGTCATTAATGAACGTACCGGAACGATTGTGGTCGGGGGTAATGTGACCATTACCGAAACTGCGGTGGCTCAGGGCAGTCTGGTGGTCAAAGTCAAGGAGCAGAAAAATGTTTCCCAGCCGTCAACTCCATTTACCGATGGTGCAACAACGGCGGTCGTGGATGAGACCTCACTGGCGGTTGAGGAAAAAGAGGGTGCCCTGATTGCCATTCCCAAAACGGTTACCGTTGAAGAACTGGCACGGGCTCTCAATGCGATTGGTGCTTCACCCCGGGATTTAATCGCTATCTTTGATGCCTTAAAGCGAGCCGGGGCCTTGCAGGCCAAACTGGAAATGATGTAGGGGGCGGCTATGATGGATATTTTTGAAGTATTGAATTCCCGCCCAAAGACCGGCGTGGAGGACCTGCATGGGGCACAGACACCCAGGCCGCAGGAGCCGGTGTCGGAAAAAATGGAAGAAATTGCCCGGCAATTTGAGGGGGTTCTTCTGCACCAGATGTTCAAACAGGCCCAGCAGACCATCGATCAGATGGATACCGAGGACGATGAGGAGTCCGAAGATGCCGGGAATGAACAAATTCAAAGCCTGTACTGGTCACAGATGGCCGATGTGGTCAGTGAACAGGGCGGCATGGGATTATGGAAGCCATTGTATCAACAAATTATGCAGCAGGTTAACCCGGGATCGAAACCCGATGATACATTCAATGAGGGAGCATGACGGAAGCGCAGCAACAAACTCTGAATCAGGTTGTTAATGAGCTGCTGGTATTTCTGGAAGACCGCGTGGCTTCAGTTGGCCGGATGCTGGACCAGCTAAACCAACTGCGGGCGGCGGTGATTCGGCGCGATGAGGAACAGCTTCGCCGTATGCAGGATTGTCTGCCGCTTATCTCCGCTGAACGCAGCGAGATGGATATTCGCCAGCGTCAGCTTTGCGAAACCTTTGCCGGGATTGCTGAATGCCGTCCCGAAGAGGTTAATCTGACACGTGTGGGGTTATTTCTGGACCGGGAAAGAAAAGCCATTTTAGTGCAGCGGCAGCAGACTCTGCGAGAGATGATGAGTCGCCTGTCCATGGAACATCATGCCACCGAGCAACTGCTGCGTGAATGTGAGCGGTTGAATCGAGCTATTCTGGACGGGATCATCGGCAAACGAAATCAGACCCTGACATATACGCCTTATGGACAGACTTGCCGGGAGATACACCACCCGATAGTCAGTATGAGAGTGTAGGAATACGGTATGGCCGGATACGAAATAGGAGTCAGTGGATTACGGACAGCTCAGCGGGCGCTGGATATTATCGGCAACAATGTCGCCAATGCCGCCACGGAAGGCTATCATCGTCAGGATATTGACCTGCGTCCGGCCGATGAGTCTTATACCGGTGGATTTCTAATTGGCCAGGGGGTGGATTTTACAGGCATCATTCGGAGAATCAACACCCTCATTGAGGACCAGATTCTCAATCAGGATGCAACGATGTCGTCGCTGAACCGTCAGATGGAATCATTGCGAAGTATTGAAAGCGCCTTGGGCGAACTTTCCACTCCGGGTATCAGTACTGCAATGGATGATTTTTACAATGCATTATATGATTTATCGCTTCGCCCCAGTGATATTACCCTGCAGAGTTCGGTGGTTTCGGCGGCACAGACACTGACCAATCAGTTTCGTAATGTTGCCTCTGTGGTCAATAATCTTCAGGACAGCACCTATAGCGAAGCCCAGACGACAGTTCAGGAAATTAACGAGCTGGCGTCGCAGATTGCAAAAATGAATGAGGTTATTTATTCCCAGAAGGTTCGGGGGTTTGATGCAAGTAATATGATGGATCAGCGGGATCAACTGGTGCTTAAACTGAACCGTCTGGCCGGCGTAAATGTGACGGAAAAGGACTATGGCCAGGTGGATGTTTCCCTGTCGGATATTCCGCTGGTTGTGAGTGCGAATGCCACTGAAATCGAGGTCAATCTGCAGCAGAATGGCAATTATTCCGATATGGTTCTTTTGATCAGTGGAACTCAGCAGCTTCAGGGTAATATTACCGGAGGCAGTCTTGGAGGGCTGTTTTCCCTTCATAATTCCCATTTGCGGGATATCCTTGATCAACTGGATACACTGGCCCAGACCATTATTTCAGAAACCAATAAACTGCATGTTCAGGGCGTAGGATCAAACGGTTCGTTTACAAACTTGACCGGCTGGACGATGGGGCAGACCAATGTATCGGATTTTGTGCCGGCCGTCGGTGCAGGAACAATTTATGTTCGCGTGACAGCCCCGGATGGCACAATAACCCGCACTGCCATAACGGTTGATTCAAGCAGCACGCTGCAATCTGTGGCCAATGATCTGGCGGCGGTTCCAGGGCTTGAAGATAATACCGGTGTTCACACCGGTCGACTGCAAATAGTTGCCAATGAAGGTTACACCTTCGATTTTCTCCCCGGTGTTCTGGCTTCCCCCTCATCGTATTCACCCAGCCCGCTGGCCGGAGCAGGTGCGGCAGCCAGCCAGGCGCCTCCGACAATCAATGTGTCCGGATTGTATACCGGTTCGATCAATCAGGATTATACATGCACGATTAATACGATTCCGTCGGGACAGACCTGTGCCATTGGAACCGGCACCATGGAACTTATGGTTCAGGATGGAAGTGGATCCACGATCGCCTCATTGAATATTGGAGAAGGCTATGAAGGCGGATCGGAAATAATGATTGAAAACGGGATTAAAGTGAGTCTGGGTTCAAACGGCCTCAGTCCCGGTTATCTGAACGATGGAGAGCAGTTTATCATTAATGCACTGGCCGATTCGGATACATCCGGCTTTCTTGCGGCGGCTGGCATTAATTGTTTCTTTTCCGGCAGCGATGCATCCTCCATCGCCCTGGGTGAAGATATTGTTCAATCCACCAGTCGAATTGCCGTGTCCCGCAGTGTTGAACAGAGCGACAATGCCAATATTGTGGCAATTGCCGGATTGGGTGACAAGGCCGCATCCGAACTGGGAGGGTTGTCGGCCAGGGAATATTATGTCAATCTGACCGTCGGTGTAGGCAATTCGATTTCTTTTACCCAGTTGCAGTATGATAACGCACAGGGCATCAAAAAAAGTCTTGAGTCACAGCGGGATGAAGTCAGCGGAGTCGATATCAATGACCAGGCAATGCAAATGATGATTTATGAACGATTGTATCAGGCGATGTCAAAATACCTTAATACCATCTCTGATTCATTGGAAGCGATGATGTCTATTATATCATAACATAAAACAGGATGGATTATGAGTTTTTCACTGGATGCCATTTATAAAAATACAAGCTGGGCCATTAACCAGCATTCGTCAAAACTGGCTCTGCTTCAGGAAAAAGCCGGAACAGGGCAGGAAGTCAACCGCGTCTCGGATAATCCCACCGTGGCCAATCAGATATTGGGGCTGCTCAGTGATAATCGCAGCAAAATGCAATATATGGAAAGCCTTGACGAGGCAACCAGTGTCCTGGAATTGAGCTCGTCGGTTTTGCAGAGTATGAGTACGCAGGTTGCCAACGCCAGATCATCTCTGACCTCGATTATGTCCGGAACAACCGGCAATCAGCTCCGTGAAAATTTGGCAACGGATTTAAATAACGCCCTGGAGCAATTGGTTTCACTGGCCAATACCCAGCGGTTGGGCCAGAGTCTTTTTGCCGGCTCCAAAGATTCCGTTGTGCCCTATAATGTGGAACGCAATGCATCCGGAGAGATTACCCGGGTGATTTATCAGGGCAGCATGGAAGAAAAAAAGGTTACCGTGGCCAACGGTGTTGAAATGTCGGCGGTTCTGGTAGGTTCAAACCTCTTTTCTCCCGACAACCGGGATGTTCCCGTTTTCTACGGCCAAACCGGGGTTCAGGCTGGAACAGGAACCAGTACGGTTCGCGGAGATATCTATCTTCAGGTGCAGGGCAGTGCCGGCAGTTGGCAGTTATCAATTGACGGTGGCCAGAACTGGGTCAACGCCACCGGAACCGAAACGAATCTGCCGGTGGTTAATTCACAAACCGGTGAGGTCTTGTATCTGGATGTAACGATGCTGTCGCAGTCTGGTACGGAACCCATTCGAGTGACAGGCACTTATGATATTTTCAATAGCTTGATCAGTGCTCGCGACCAGCTGGAAAATGCGGAGGAAATTCCAGAGGCTCAATTAAAAGAAATGCTCAATGATATCATTGATGAAATGCAAGTGGTGGAACAGAAACTGACCAGTGCTTTTCCGGTGGTCGGTGGACGAGTACAGACTTTAACGGCGCTTCGTGAAAGTATCGAGGAGATGAAGCTTAATACCTCTGATGATATCAGCCGCATGCAGGATGCCGATATCTCACAGGTCGCTATTGACCTGGCTCGTTACGAGGTTCTCTATCAAATGTCGCTCAGTGTGGCATCCAAGATGTTTTCCATGTCGTTTCTGGATTTTATGAAATAGTCGGCAAAACTCATGAATTCACCGTCATTACCCAATTCTGATTCCCCTCTGATCCGACAGGCCGGCCGGCTTATCGTCGAGGGCCGCACGGATGAAACACTGGAAATGATTCAGCGTTCCATCCAGGCCCGTCCCGCCTCAGGGACGGTTTGGCGGGATGCGGGGGTGATATTATCGGCGATGAATCGCCATAATGAGGCATTGCAGCATTTTCAGCGGGCAATGCAATTTCCGGATTGCCCCCGGCAGATTCCGCTGGATATGGCCCGCACCTGGCTGGTTTCAGGTCATCCCGAATGTGCGATACGAATGCTGGAACCGCTGGCGGCCGAAGGCCTGCTGGAAGAAACGCTGGTCGAACAGATCGTCTGCGGATTTGGCCGGCAGCAGGACTGGGCTTCGTCGATGGAAACGATAACTCGGGCGGCAAGACGATTGACCGACAATGCCATACTGGCCCAATTGCAGGAACAGATTCGACAAAGGCGGGCTAAAATCGCCTTTTTCTGCGGAGCGGACGGTGCCACGTTTCTCGGGGATATTCTGGACTATGCACGAAATCACTATCAGGTTCGTGTCTTTGACGGAACCGATACAAAGCAGATGTTTGAATTGATGCAGTGGAGCGATATTTCGTGGTTTGAATGGTGTACGAATCTGGCTCAACTGGGCTCAGCTATGCCCAAGGTATGCCGAAATATCATCCGGCTGCATCGGTATGAAGCCTATATGCCGATGCCGCAGCAGATTCGCTGGGAGAATGTGGATTTATTGATCACTGTTGGCAACAGCTATGTCATCCAGGCCCTCCAGAAATGGGTGCCCGATATTCAGCAGCGTGTGGCGATAGCGACAATTCCCAATGGAGTCAATCTGGATAAAATTACCTATACCCCGCGTCGGCCGGGTAAAAATATCGCGTTTGTTGCGTCCCTGCGGATGGTCAAAAATCCAATGCTCTTGCTGCAATGTATGGCCCGCCTTCATCAAATCGATCCGGCATACAGGCTGTTTATCGCTGGCGACAAATCCGACCTGCTGATGGAACATTATGTGAATTACCAGATTGATCAGCTTGGCCTGCGGGACCATATTATCTTTGACGGCTGGCAAAGCGATGTCCGTTCCTGGCTGGCTGATAAACACGTTCTCGCGGTGACCAGTTGCATCGAAAGCCAGGGCATGGGCTGCCTGGAGGCAATGGCCCTGGGGATTCGCCCTGTGATTCACAATTTTCCAGGCTCCCGCGAAATTTATGGTGACCGGTACCTGTTTAACACCCCGGAAGAATTCTGCCGGCATATCCTGTCGGACGAGTACAATTCACTCGAATATCGGGAGTTTGTGGAGCGGCGATATCCGCTGACTCGGCAGTTGGCCCGAATTAATGAAATCTTTGCTTCATTTGAATCCAATCCGGCCCAGCCCCCGCAATCGACCACTGTCTCGGACAACTAATTTTGATTCCATATCGATGCTTTTGAAAACCAGGCTTGAACAACGGCATGGAAAAAGAGGCATTCGTTGCGGAATTCACAGAAAAATGTTCCTGTTTGATATTTATACAAACCCCAAAGCCGATTGCAAAAAAGCCCGTTTAATGCCTTGAAAATAAGGATTTTTGCTTTCGGCACGTCATTTGCACTGTATTTTTGCGACATAGTCTGTCATTGGTAAACTGGACTGGAAATGGAGATAAATTATGAGTCAAACAAAATCGCCGATGTATCAGCAAGCGTTGTCATTGGCTGAAGCGGGGCAGCATGAACAGGCATTACGATTAATTCGGTCGTATTTGCAAACCAATCCCAATGACCCGGAAGCTCTTAACGATACGGGAACGATTCTGTTTTGCATGAATCGCGGAGCAGAGGCGATTGAGATACTGGAAAAGGCTCGTGGCTGTGCCGAAGGCGACATTCTGAGTCAGATTCTGTGGAATCTGTGCGAAACCTATCTTCAGGAAGGGCACCCCGCCGAAGCCGCATCGCTTTTCGATACGATGGAACAGCATGGGGTCCTCAATGTAGACGTGCTCAATCGTGCAGCCAATGTGTTTTTGAACCGTGAAGCAGTAGGCGGAGCCATGGAATGCATGCTGCGTTCTCTGCATCAGGTCCCCGAGCAGGAAATCCTGCACCCGATGTTTGAAATTATTCGTTCCAAGCGGCCGGTAATGACCGTGGCGGCGGATACGGACACCCCGGCTGTGCGTCAGGTTCATGAGTATCTGAATCTTCGTTTCCGAACACAATTGACAGTGGCTGATCCGAGACAATTGGCTCAAACCAATGCGACTTTGTTTGTTGTTGTTGGCGCAGGCCGGATGCTGGGGCATCTTTCAATGAACAAACCCGCAGGGCGCACAATTGCCATTTTGTCGGCCCAGGATGTATATAACCCGGTTCTCAAGTCGGTTTGCTGGAACACGATCGATCAGGTTCTGGTATGCGGAACAACCGAACAAGCCGATATGCTGACCGAGCAAATCCATGATATCCACAAAAAAACCCATGTTCAGATGACTGAAGAACCGCTGGATATTCAGGATTGGACCTTCACCCAGCGCAGCCGCGGCAAACGTCTTGGCGCGGTGGGGCCATTTAACGCCTGCAACAACCCGATGTTCCTGATTCAATGTATGCAGAAACTGAATTATCTCGACCGTGATTATCGTCTGTATCTGGCGGGGGAATTTCAGGATAAAGCGATTGAACGCTATTGCCGCAATGTCGTCTCGCGGATGAATCTGGAGGGCGTGGTATTCTTTGATGGCCCCCTGTCCAATCTGCAAAGCTGGCTGCGTGATAAGCACTATTTTGTGCACGGTTCCATCAATCCGGCCGGAATGCACAATGTGTGGGCGGCTATGGCCTCCGGCGTCAAACCGGTGGTGCATGGATTTGCCGGCGCCGAAGAATGGATGGATTCGCGGTATCTGTTTATGATTGCCGAAGAATTCTGTGCGGTGATTCAAAGCAGCGAGTATCAGCCCGGCCAATACCGTCAATGGATTGAAACCCGTCATTCGCAGGGTAATTTCTATAAGACCCTGAACACAACGTTATCGAAGCTGGAACGGCAGATACAATTGTCTCATGCAGCAACTCGGCCGGCGGAATCCTGCCAGACACCCACAGTTGCAGCTCCGTCCCGACCGGCTGCTCCAGCCGCTCCGCGGCCTTATACGCAGGCCCCTGCGATGCCGGTTCAGCCGCAGCAGGTATGGACTCCTCCGGCTGTGCCCGCGATACCGGCCGCTCCTCAATCGCGGGTGCCGGAAAAGCCCGAAACGCCTCAGACAGACCGCCGCAGTATCAGTGAAATCGCTGAAAATGCCCTCAAGGCCTCTCAGCGGCTGCGGGATATGCTCAACGAGGCGAATGAACAATCCAACACGTCGCAGGAGAACTTCTCTGTCCCTTTTGTCCGATAGAATCGACAACGGAGTCCGCTGACCAAACCGCAGCGGATGGCCGGCCGTCTGCCCGAGAGGAAATCAACGGTCCGGTGCTTGTCGTGGTTGAGGGCGATATTACAGAGGCCGTATGTGCAGAACCGGTCCTGCGGGCCATTGCGCAGAAATATGGCCCGCAATGCCGTCTGACCGTCTGCCATGAACACGCGGATTTATATACCGGCCATCCGGCAATCGCCTGTGTGGCGTATGATGAGCTTGAGATTTCAGCGGGGCAATACCATAAGATTATTCATCTCAAAAGCCCTGATGGCCGGATAAGTATTCGCAAGCGCGTATCCGCAATGGCTCAGCAGATCGGTGTAAATGTGCCTGATGATCAGCCCCGGATTAATCTGACCGGATTTGATACGCTTCGCACCCAGCGTTTCGGAGTGGGTTCGATTCAGCGGCCGCGTCTGGCACTCGGCTTGGAACCGACGCTGGTCGAAGAACGGCTGCAACAATGGAACCAGGTTTGTCAGGCCATCGACCAGCACCTGCATGGAGGCTTTGTTTTGCTGGCCGAACGCCGGACCGAATGCAGCACCGGCAAAAATCTGACCGGCAAACTCATGGCCCGGGAAGCGGCTTCTGTGTTAAGCCAGTGCGATATGCTGATTACATCCGAAAAGGGCTATGCCGCCATGGCTGTGGCCGTGCATATCCCGGTGATTTTGATTGATGATGGCAATAGTAATGATTCCGACAGCGAGTTTGCAGGTATTGTAGCCGCGACCGAATTATCACCCGATGTGATTTTATCTGCAATCATGTCGATGGATTTTAAATTGAAATGACCGTCGAAAAGAAGACAATCCAGCGCCCGAAAACTCCCGGCCGCGGCCCTTTGGTGACGGTGCTGATCAGCACCTACAATCGGCCTGCGTACCTGGCCGAGGCGCTGGACAGTATTTTTCGGCAGACTTGGCCCAATTTTGAAATCATTCTGACCCGCGATGGCGGATTGCCGGTACGCGATGTAGTCAGTCGGTTTAACGACTCACGGTTAACCTTCCTTGACCGCGACCAGAATCGCGGCCTGCCGTATTCCTTTAACGAGGCGCTGGCTCGGGCCAAAGGGGACTACGTCTGCTACCTGGGTGATGATGATAAGTTTTTCCCGCATCACATTGAAACCCTGCTGCGTGCTATCTCGCAGAATCCCGATTACGGCGTGGTCTATGGCGATTTATACAAGGCTCATTGCCGCGTCCTGCCGGACGGACGCAGACGGGTGCTGGCCAAAAATGTGGAAATCAGCCGCGATTTTGACCGCATGCTGATGTTCCAGTTCAACCATGCCCTACACGTCAGTCTCATGCATCGACGCGACTTGCTCGACAAAGCCGGGCGGTATAATGAATCGCTCAATGTCCTGATCGACTGGGATTTAACCCGTCGCTTGTGTTTTTTTACGGATTTTCTTCACGTGCCGATCGTGACGGGCGAATATTATGCCCCCGTCGGCGATTGCGACCGGATTTCTGTGCAGCGGCGGAAAAATGTCAACGATTATATCCGTAACCTGCTGACCATCCGCACAACCCGTCCGCCAAAACCGTGGCCCTGTGTCCAGGATTCCGCTATCATTGTACTGGCCTCCCGGCTGGATGGGGCGCTGGAACAGATGCTCCGCGATATCTGGTCGCACAGCTTCTATCCGTATCGATTGTTTGTGCCTCTCACAGCCCAGGAACGCCAGCGGTTCCAGTCCTGTGTTCCCAATCTTGTACCGGTGGAAGTCCGTCCGGAAGATTCGCTGCCGGTGCGGCTCAATAAAATGCTGCAGCAGGTGGATGCGGAATGGACCGTCTTTCTGCCCGTCGGCATTCGAATCCCGCCGGACGAAGCGATATATATCGAGCGCTCGCTGTATCCGCTGCTGTGCGGACATCAGACCAATCTGGCCTGTCAAATCGTCGAATCCGACGACACATATTTTGGGGCGGCGATTTCTACCGATACCTTACGCAAAGCCATCGCCCGACATCCGGCCCTGGACCCGCATCAGGCCCTCATGGCCGCAGGAATTCCAATTCGCAAGCCCGAATTCAAGGAATACCCCTTCCAGTTTGATAATCTGCTCAGCGGGGCGGATATGTGCCAACTGGACGGCCAGTGGACCCGTGCCGCCCGTGTTTATGATTATATGGCCGAGCATCACGGCAACGCCGTCTGGATGCGAACCCGTCAGGCCAACGCGGAGCTTCAGGCGGGCCACTATGCCCATGCGGCCCGCACCATTGCCGAAGTCAACCGGATTCGGCCCACTGTCGCGTCCCTGATGATTCAGGCCCGCGCCGAAAAGAAAAATAAACGTCCTCTAGTCGCCGCCGGCCTGTATCGTCAGGCAGCGGGCATTCTGGATGGACAATCAACAGGATACCTGCCCGCCGCGGCCGACATCCTGATACCCCAAACTCAATCAAATACATCTTCCGTGCAACCTGTGGAGACTTGTGTATGGACTTGACCCGTCAGACCGCCGTTCCTGACCACGGCTGGACGCAGCATTACGACATTGTACAAGAGATGGGCGACTGTTACGCCACGGTCGGCGATTACGTCCAGGCTCAGGATTGCTACGAGCGAGCCGCGATGCTGGCCCCCGATGAAGCCGGGCCTTACCTCGGTACAGGGGTTATTGCCCTGCAGCAGGGAAAGCTGGCCGATGCGGAAATTGCGTTTCGCGTGGCCCTGCGTCTGGATGCTCGATGCAGCAAGGCTCTGGCCGGGCTGGCGATGATTTCCCAGCAGCAAAAGAACTGGCAAAGCGCCTTCGATTTGTATCTGAAAAGTCTTGAACTGGACGGCGACAACCTGACGGCATTACTGGGTCTGTTTCAGGTCTCCTGCCAGATGGGTTCGTTTGCTCGTGTGATCGAATACCTCAATACCTATTTGAATCTTCACCCGGCCGATACCGCGGTGATGTTCTGCCTGGCAACGTTATATCTGAAGGAAAGACAGCCTGACAAGGCCCGACGGATTTTAAAAGACATAGTGGCTCTTGAACCCGATAATACCGATGCCAAAAACCTGCTGGAAGAGGCGGAAAACCGTATCTCTATTCCGGCCTGATGAAAGGATAAGATAAACATGGATGTAAAGACAGAATCCTCGATTGATTACGCAGCTATGGCGGATTATCTTGAAAATCTCCTGATGCGACAGGCCGACAAGCTTCGCAGTTATGATCTGGATGGGGCAAGTGCCATCGCCGAACAGACCGCCCCGATTGCTGAAGAACTGACACGGCAGAAGGTCCTCAACCGCCCTGATTTTGCTGAACGCAAACGCCGCCTCGAACAGATGTACAAGGATATCTGCCTGATTATCTCCGACCAGCGGCAGGAAGTCTCCGATAAACTCACCCAGATTCGCCAGGGCCTGCACGCCCTCGGTGGTTATAAAGGCAAATAAAAAACGCGTCGAGAGCGGGACTATATTGCTCTCTCGACGCGTTTTGTTTGGAATCGCAGTGGTTTAAATCCTATTTTGAAGCCAGCCGCAGCATCGCTACGCCATGCAGCGGCAAGTTGACATCGATATGATTCTTATACCTGCCAAGGTCCTTCTGACGCCAGAGGTCTCGCACGGCTTGGCTGCCCTTGAGCCCCAGTTCCTTCCATGACACCGCCACAGATTGTTCCACCACGGAGGTATTAAACACACCCGCAGCAATCGACCCATCCGCCAGCGGCTTTGTAATCACAAAATAATCCTCTGTCTGCGTCACAATCACGCCTTGCCGCCCCAGGATATCCTGGTTGACCCCGATGATCTCCGCATTGCACAGCACATTCAGCGTAAAGTCATCCAGTCGGGTCATATCCCCCGAGAAAAACAGCGGCGACGCCATCATCGTCCACAGCGACATATACTGATAATACTGGTTTGGCGTCAGGTTGACCGGTGCCCCTTCGCCCATCTTGCGGGCATCGCCCACCCACCCAATCAGGATATAATCCGGATCATTCCATCGTCCCGGCCCCGCATAATCGGCATACTGACAATTCTCAAGCCCGGCATCCAGAAACGACATAAAGCCCACATCGCCCATCGTCCGCCAGGTTTGGGCTTCGACCTTGGCGCCCCATTTCCACACGTCCCCCATCCCATACTGACAGAGGTTATATACCATATCCCGCTTGAGATTCTTCAATATCTCGCCCATCAGGGCATACGGCTTGATATAATCATACAGCGCCTTTTCATCCGAAATCTCGTATGTACACCAGTCATACTTGAGAAAATCAAATCCCCACTCCGCAAAACGCTGGGCATCATCCTGTTCATGTCCCAGAGTGCTCATATAACCGGCGCACGTCCACGGTCCGGGTGAAGTATAAATACCCGCCCGTAGGCCCTTAGTGTGAATATAATCCGTCAGGCCATTCATGTCGGGAAATTTCTCGTTGGTCAGAATACCGCCGCAGCTATCCCGGTAAGGCTCATTCTTGCGTTTCCTGGACCAGCAGTCATCAATATTGACATACATATACCCGTAGTCGGCCATTCCCGAGGCAACCATTGCATCGGCCGCCTCCCGCATCCCGGCATCAGTAACCCGGTTATAATGAATATACCAACTGTTCCAGCCCATCGGCGGCGTCAGTGCCAGGGTATCCCCCACGATCAGTTTAAACGCCCGCTCATCCTGCCCCGATGCGTTACTGGCCTTAAACATCATCGCATATTCTCCCCGCTTGTCAGGCGATGTGCCGGTTAAAATCCCGCTGGCCGGATCCAGCTTCAGGGTCTCCGGCAGTCCCTCCACCGCAAAGGTCATCGGCCGAGTGCCGGTGGCCGGAATGCGGTAAATAAAGGGATTGCCCGGCCGGGAACCGAATACCGCCGGATTGTTCAGTCTCGGAGCAGGGCCGACTTTGGGGGTCAGAATCTCTTTTTCCTCCACGGGCGCGTCAATGGCCTGTGGCTTTGTGCCGGTCACTTCAAATTTGGCATCCGCCCAGTCGGCATGGTCATAATCGATACCATCCCCGGCGCTGTTCACCGCCAGTACCAGAGTCTGGATGCCCTTCGTCGTCACCTTGACGGACTTGGCTTTCTGCCCGCCTTTCATCGTGCCGCTGTTAAACAACATCCTGCCGTCACCGTAAACCCTGAAACAAACACTGCCTTTATTTTCCGCACTGTCATCCACACCTACCCGGGCCGTAAACCGGTTCGTCCCGCCGTTCAGATGGATATACATCAGACTGTCGGCATGGCTTCCAACTCCCTTATCAAACCGCTCCGACGCAATTGCCAGCGGCTTTTGCACAATATTTAAATCCTTTTGCGCCTGCCCGTATCCCGTTGCCATTTTTGACAGATCCAGCTCCGACAGCCAGACCATCTCGGCCTGCACCGCCGCCATGCACATCAGAAAACCTATCGCAACCAAACCACTTCGCAACACGATTCCGTTGAGTTTCATCCTGATTCTCCATTCTGATAAAGTCATAAACATTCGGTTACGCTCATTTCAGACGCTGCAAATCAAAGGAGGATTAATTATACAGGGTGGGTTTCTCCTGCCATTTTTTATCCTTTTCATGTCCGTATT
>JBDKVE010000011.1:0-2200 GCA_039679345.1 Anaerohalosphaeraceae bacterium | reverse complement strand
CCGGTTAAAAACTTGTCCGCCCGCTGCGGTACATACGCTCATAGCGGGATTGAAGTGGAAGACCAGGCAGTCGCCCATTTTCAGTTTGCCAACGGAGCATTAGGGGTATTGGAAGCTACTGTCAATGCCTATCCCGGGCTGGCAGCCCGTATTGATATTTACGGAACACAAGGCAGTCTGGTAATTGAAAATGACGAATTGCGGTTTGTGAAATGTCGGGATGGGAGGGTGATCACCGGGCCGCAACAAGTTGCGGAAGAACCGGTGGGAGGGCCTATTGTTCCTTGTGATTTGCACCGACAGCAGTTGACAGAAATCGTGGCCGCCTTTTTGCAGTCCCGGGCACCCCAGGTGGATGGCAGGGAAGGAAGAAAGTCACTGGAACTGGTTTTGGCGATGTACGACTCTGCTTTTCACAAAAGACCGGTAGAATTGCCGCTGCCGGATAGTTTATTTATGAATAATTTGGCAAAAGCCGCTGCCGGAGAGCAGAAATTTCCCCAATAAGATAAAATAGTATAAACAGGCCGTTTTGGCGTAAATGCTGCCGTTAAAAATCAGGAGGATAACCAGAGTGAGAACACTGAAGGATATTATTAAAGCAAATGAAGCCTATGTCATTGATTTACGCCGGTACTTTCGCCAGAATCCGGAACTCGGCGGTCAGGAGGTAAAGACTCAGGCAAGAATTATATCCGAGCTGAGAGCAATGGGGCTAGAGCCGCACGCTGCTGCCGGGACTGGGGTTATTGCCGAATTTCAGGGTACACGGCCTGGTAAGACAATAGCAATTCGGGCTGATATAGATGCGCTGCCGATTGCGGATGAGGCTGAGCAGCCCTATCGATCTATTTACACCGGGGTTTGTCATGCCTGCGGCCATGATGGGCACACGGCTATGCTGCTTGGGGTGGCCAAGGCGCTGACAGAATTGGGCCTGGATATGCCCGGTACAATTCGCTTTTTGTTTCAACCCCGGGAAGAATGTTTCCCTGACGGTGCTGGGATTATGATTGACGAAGGGGCTTTGGCGGGAGTGACGGCTATTATCGGAACTCATCTTTGGCAGCCGCTGCCGGCGGGAAAGCTTGGCATTGCTTATGGACGATTAATGGCCAGTCCCAGCAAATTTACGATTACGGTGCAGGGGAAAGGCGGTCACGGGTCTATGCCGCAGCAAACAATTGATGCGTTAGCGGCAGGCGCTCAGATTGTCGTGGGACTCAGATCTATTGTGGGTAATCATGTTGATCCGCTGGAACCGGCTGTATTATCAGTAGGAATGTTTCAGGCAGGCAATGCCTTTAATATTATTTCGGCGGCAGCAAAGCTGGAGGGAACGGTTCGCGCCTTTTCTTCCCAAGTTCGCGATGTAATTTTTGAACGAATTGATGCTGTTTGCAAGGGGGTCTGTGAAACGGCTGGCGCCAGTTATCTGTTAGAGCCGTTTTACGGTGTTCCCGCGGTGGTGAATCAGCCGGAAGTCGCTGCTGTTATCGCCCAGATCGGGCGTGAGGTTTTAGGCGAAAGCGGGGTAAAAGAAGTAGCGCCGGTAATGATTGGCGAGGATTTTTCCTGTTATCTTGAAAAGGTTCCGGGAGCTTTTATGCTGCTGGGAGCGGGAAATGAGGAGAAAGGTATTGTGTATCCTCACCACCATCCCCGTTTTGATATTGATGAAACCGTTTTGGCTGGCGGCGTTGAAATTATGGCGCGAACGGCGTTGAAGTTATTAAAATGAAAGAATCAATAGGTCGCATTATTTGGCGGGGAGGGGCGGTGTAAAAGATGGAAGAAGAAACCGCAATAGAACAAGCGGAGCAGCACCAAGTCAAATTGGAAAATTTGCTTGACGGTTTGAATGACAGTAACATCGCCAGGCTGAAATCCGGTGAGGCGCTGCAGGAAATTGTTCGGCAAGCCTGTTCGGTGATTGCTTGTGATCACTTATTTATCAGCCGTTATGATGCGTCAGAAGAAATATTTAAAGCGGCAGCCTGGCACAGTACCATTGTTCCGGGCGAAGTACCCCTGAGCCAGAAGTTTATGGGAGATTGTTATACGGCAAAACAGCCGGTTAACATTACCGACTTATCTACTCATAATTATCGGCTTCGTCCCGAAGTTGCCAGGCTGGGACTTCTGTCTCTCGTAGGGTTTCCCTTAGTGGATGAGACGGAAAAAGTTATCGGGGTTATGG
>JBDKVE010000010.1:0-34361 GCA_039679345.1 Anaerohalosphaeraceae bacterium | reverse complement strand
ATCAATCTCAAACGGCTGGCGGCCGTTTGGCTGCATTTTTTGCGGATAATTGACTGTGATTTTCTGATGAAATCTCTGGTCTATGAACACCGAAGCCTCGAACAGGAAAATATCAGAAAAACAGATCCTATGTTATGGAAACGGGCGGCATGAAAAATAAACGCTTAATCGGTGACTTTTTCAACAGCCCCACAGCCACCTATTTTTGAACATAAAACGCAAAACAATAGGCAACAGTTCTATTATTTGGAAGATTTCTATGCTTAACAACAGCATTATACTATCAAATTGAAAGGGCAGTGATCATGGAAATAATCAAAGAATATTTCAAAAAAGACAGATTTGCAAAACATTGCGGCATTGTATTAATGGAGGTATCCAAAGGCTCTGCAAAAGTCAAAATGGACATCACCGCCGATCATATCAACGGCGTTGGGATTGTTCAGGGAGGTGCGATATTCACATTGGCTGATCTGGCATTCGCCATGGCATCGAATTCATATGGCACGGTTGCGGTTGCGATCAATGTCAATATATCCTTTATCAAAGCCATCAACAAGGGAACCTTATACGCTCAGGCAACCGAGACTTCAATGAATCCAAAACTTGCAACCTATGATGTCAGAGTCACCGATGACACCGATAACTTGATTGCACTCTTTCAGGGCATGGTTTATCGTAAGGAAAAGAAACTCGAAGAGGTTTAACTGGATAAATAGGGATAGGGGGCTGTTGAAAAAATCATTAAATCCTGCATGTTATCATTCTGCATGATTGACGGGCAAAATCGTGCAGGATCAATATCGGCAGTTGGAATGGCTCTTTGCAGGAGAAGTCAGCCTTACATAATTGTACAGGCCTGCTGAATAACCAGAAGAATCCGGTCGAGGTTGGAAGGTTCTGTTACCACGGCATCAAATCCTTTATTCTGGAGGGCCTTTGATTCGTTTTCCCCAAGCCCGGCCGCAATCGCGATGACCTTGGTGTCTTTCAGCTCTTCATTTTCACGAATATGACTGCATAGTTGGTGAGCGTCAATTTGGGTTGACATCAGATTAATCAGGATAACATTTGGCAGGAATTTTTGTGCCATCAGTCCCGCATCGAAACTGTTCTGGGCCGATTGGATATCAAATGCTCCTTTAGAGGTCAGGGCTTCGGTCAGAGTCGTGCAGGCAGTCTCATTGCTGTCAATCAGGAGTATCCGGACGTGGCCTTTGTCGATTCCATCTGTCGGGATATTGTGGGCTTTCATGAAGCGGATCAGCTCACTCAGCGGAATCCGGCGGTCCCTTGAGCCGGGGATACGATAGCCGCGAAGCTGGCCGGAGTCGAACCATTTAGTCACGGTACGAGGAGCGACATTGCATATTTGAGCGACCTGGCCGGTCGTAAGGACATCTTTTCTTTTCAGCATAAAAAATACCCTGAAATAGTCCAATTAATTATGCGGATATACATTCATTCCGCTGGTCTGCCTTTCGTCAAAAAAGAGGGCGGGATTAACGAAGAACGCAGTTTTAATGAATGTAGCGACGTTCAGGGCAAAAAAGGTCCGATAAACAAGAATCGTGAATATTTGTTACAGGAATGGTTTTCGCTTGACCGAAACCCAATAATGAGTAAGATAAAGAATAGACCCTTTGCGTAGAGGGTTAAATATAGATTAGCGTTTCCGAGCCGACGGAGGACGATTCGGGCCGAAGGCCGGGAACCAGCACAGCCGACCATGAAAAGTGGGCAGGCAGCAGAGCTTCATAAACATCGTTCTGCGGCAAAGATGGGCGAAAGGCGGGACAAGAAGTGGTCCTGTCAAGTCCGAAATCGTTGTCGTGACGGTGAATGTAGTCAAGACAGAGTTGTATAATTACAACGGCTTCGGCCAAGGTGCCGGAGAATGGAAAGCAACCAAATGAATGTATTCTTTCTAACAGGCAGTTTCGGCTCCAGATACAGGAGAAGTCTGTCTGAGAAGGGGATATTGCGCCTAAAGCGTTGCTGATACCGTAGTTGTTTTTTGACTTCATACCTTTGCTCATGCTGCTGTAACCCCTTGCGGGACCTGTGCATAAGACCGAATATGCAGTAGTAAAGGAAAGGTGCAGCATGGAACTTTTGGCACAAATAACAACGGGGAGTTATATCGTCCTTGGATTAATTCTGGGGGTTTTAGTTGGTGGTTTGGGTTCGGTTTTTCTGGTTCAAATGCTTGCCAAAGCGCGGTCCAAAAAGGTTGAACAGGAGATTCAAAACCGCATCGAAACAGCCCGGCGTGAAGCCGAAACCATCGTCAAGGAAGCTCGCCTGGATGCCGCATCCGAGCAGATGAAAAAGCGGCAGGAATTTAATTCCGAAGTTGAGAAAAAAGAAGGCGAGCTGCGGAGTCAGGAATCGCGTCTATCCAAACGAGAAGATGTTGTTGAGCGACAAAGTGAACAACTCGTTCAGCGTGAGAAACAAGTCAAGCAAGCGGAGCAGGAAGTACAAAGGCAAACCCAGAGCTATAATGCCAAGAACAAAGAATTATCTACGGTTCTTACTCAGCAGAAAAGCCAGTTGTTGAAAATTACCGGGATGGATGTTGAGCAGGCCCGTCAATTGCTGTTGACCAACCTTGAGGAAGAATGCGAAAGGGAAATGGGGCAATTGATTACCCGCAAGGTGGCTCAGGCGGAAGAGCAGGCCGAGGAAAAGTCCAAGGAAATTATCAACTTGGCGATTCAGCGTTATGCGGCCGAGCAGACCTGTGAGGTCAGTGTTTCGATGGTCGATATCCCGAATGACGAGATGAAAGGTCGCATTATTGGTCGTGAAGGCCGGAATATCCGGGCGTTTGAAAAGGCGACTGGTGTTGACGTGATTGTCGATGATACGCCGGGTGTGATTGTGGTCAGCGGCTTTAATCCGATTCGCCGGGAAGTGGCTCGCCTGAGTATGGAGCGTCTGATTCAGGATGGACGAATTCACCCGAGCCGGATTGAGGAAATTGTGGGGCAGACTAAGAAAGATGTCCATGCCAAGGTGATGCAGATTGGCAAGGAAGCTGCCGAAGAAGTGGATGTTCGTGGTCTGAATAATAAGATTCTCGGCATGCTGGGTGCGTTGCATTATCGTACCAGTTATGGCCAGAATGTTCTGCGGCACAGCGTGGAAGTGGCCTTCCTGGCTCAGGTGATGGCGGATGAACTGGGGCTGGATGGAACGATGGCCAAACGTGCAGGTTTGCTGCATGATATCGGCAAGGCGATGGACCGCGAAATTGAAGGCGGTCACCCGGCCATTGGTGCCAATTACCTGCGTCGGTTCAAAGAGCCGCAGATTGTCATCAATGCCGTTGAAGCTCACCATGGCGACTGCCCGCCGGACAATCCGTACACACCGTTGATTGCTGCTTCGGATGCCATCAGTGCATCGCGTCCCGGCGCTCGCCGCGAAACACTGGAACGCTATATCAAGCGGCTTGAAAAGCTGGAAGAAATCGCAGGCAGCTTCAAAGGCGTGGAAGGCTGTTTTGCGATTCAGGCGGGTCGTGAAATCCGCGTGGTCGTTGATGCCAACCAGATTAATGATGATTCCGCGATGAAAGTCGCCCGCGATATTGCCAAGAAGATTGAAGAAGAAATGACGTATCCGGGTGAAATCAAGGTGACCCTGCTGCGTGAAGTACGCTGCGTGGAATACGCTCGATAATCCTAAAGGGCAGGGCTTCATGCGGCGGTCGGCTTGAATCGGTTTGCCGCGTTGGATGTCCTGTCAGCGGGTGTGGGATGAAGCTGAACATTTTATGTATCGGGGATATTGTCGGCCGGCCTGGACGACGGGCTTTGGCTCAGCGTCTGGCCGGGCTGGTTAAAGACCGACAGATCGATTGCGTGATTGCCAATGCGGAAAACGCTGCCGGCGGGTCGGGGCTGACGCCTCAGATTTATGACAAGCTGATCAAATACGGCGTGCATTTGATTACCCTCGGCGACCATGCTTTCCGTAAAAAAGATATTATTCCCGTTCTGGAAAGCAATACCAATATTACCCGCCCGGCCAATCTTTCGGCTGGTGCAGCGGGCCGTGATTATGCAATCTACCAGACGGCAAGGGGGATCTCGGTGGCTGTGATTCCGCTGATTGGGCGGATTTTCATGAAGCCTGCGGACTGTCCCTACGCGAAAATCGATTCGATTCTCCCGCGAATTGCTCAGCAGGCCGAGATTGTTATTGTCGAAATGCATGCCGAAGCCACCAGTGAAAAAGTGGCGATGGGATATTATCTTGACGGCAAAGTCGCCTGTGTGTTTGGTACGCATACACATATCGTGACCGCGGATGAGCGAATTCTGCAGAAGGGGACTGCTTACATTACGGATATTGGAATGACCGGATCGCATGATTCGGTGCTGGGGCGGAAAAGTGATTGTGTGATTCGAGCGTTTCGCACGCAGATGCCGTATCCGTTTGAAATCGCCACCGGTGATGTGCGGATGAGCGGTATCATTGTGACCGTCAACAGCCATACCCATACCGCAGAAAAAATCGAACGGATTCAATTGACCCTCGATGAGGCGGATGCGATTGAATACGATAACGACGACGGCCGGCCGGATTATCAAAATACCGGTTTTTACCCATAATATGCTCATTTAAACCTGTTGAAATTCTCCGTACCGGACAAATCCGTGTTACCTGGCCCGAAGGTATGTTGTCTTAATAGAGAGTATTAGTGTCGCACAACGGATGTTGTTGCGTAAATCGAATATAAGGCAAAACAGGTGAATTTTATGAAAAACATCACGATTGCGAGGATGTCGGCGTTTGTTTTTTTCATCGTGGCACTGGTTCAAATCCCTTTATTTGCGATTTCACGCGACGATTATCAGCGGGCCGAAAAGCTCCGCGAAGAGTATTCCAACAAGGTATTCAAGAAGACGATCCAGCCCAACTGGTTTGATGAGAATCAGAAGTTCTGGTATCGAAACAACTTAAAGGAAGGCAAAGAGTTTATCCTTGTGGATTGCCGACAGGGGACACGCGGGGCGGCATTTGACCATCAGCGGCTTGCAGAGTCGCTTTCGACGGTTCTGTCCAAAACCTATTCCGGACAGGCTTTGCCGTTTGATACAATTGAGATTCTTGAAGGGGGCAAAATTCTGCAATTTGCCTTTGAAGGCAGGCGCTGGCGTTTTGGTCTGGAGACGTATGAATGCCTGATTCCCGGCGGAGAAGCGCAGCCGGAAAAGACAGAAGACCCCAATCAGCCCCAGCGGTTTCGCCAGAGGAATCGCCGTCCGCGACCAGACAATACTATCTCGCCCGACAAAGCCTGGGAGGCCGTGACTAAAGACTATAATCTGTACCTGAAATCCACGCAGGACAGTCGTGAATTTCGCATCAGCCATGATGGCGATCCGAATCATTATTATGGCTGGCCGATCTGGTCGCCGGACAGCAAGACGATTGTGGCCTATCAAATCCAGCCGGGTGAAAACAAGCCGGTGCATCGGATTGAATCTTCGCCCAAAGACGGCGGCCGGGCTATGCTGCATTTCAATACGTATCTGCTGCCGGGGGATCGCTATGATATCCTGGAGATGAACCTGTTTTCCACGGAAACCAAGGAGCGAATCAAGGTTGATGATCAGCCGTGGGATGCATTTGGCGTGCCTCGTATTCGCTGGGCCAAAGACGGCAAGAGCTTTCTATTCGAGCATCCGTATCGCAGCCACCAGCGGCTCAGTGTGGTGCGAGTGGATGTCGCCACCGGTAAATCGAGCGTGATTATCGATGAGCGGTCGGAGACGTTTGTGAATATCAATTACAACCCGGTTGAGCCGCAGTATCTCAATGAAACCGATGAGATTATCTGGTCATCCGAACGGGACGGCTGGCTGCATTTATATCTCTATGACAGCAAGACAGGGCAGTTGAAAAATCAGATTACCCAGGGCAACTGGATCGTACGCGAAATCGTGCGGGTGGACGAAAAAGCCCGAACGATTGAATTCAAGGCCTCGGGCATGGAGGCCGACCGCGACCCGTATTATGTCCAGTATTACCGCATTCAGTTTGACGGTTCCGGGCTGGTGTGTCTGACGCCGGGGCATGGGACTCATAGCGTACAATATTCGCCGGACAGAAGTGTTCTCATCGATATGTATTCGCGCGTGGATATGCCGCCGGTACATGAACTTCGCAAGGCCGATAACGGCGATTTGATTTCCGAACTGGAAAAAGCCGATGCGGAGGACTTATTCAAGACCGGCTGGCGCGGCCCGGAACCGTTCTGTGCCAAGGGACGTGACGGCAAGACCGATATCTGGGGCGTCATCTGGCGGCCCCGCAACCTGGATGAGTCGAAAAAGTATCCGATTATCGAAGATATTTATGCCGGGCCGCAGGATTCGTTTGTCCCCAAGGGCTGGCGGGATTATGATACCAACCAGGCGCTGGCGGAACTGGGATTTGTTGTCGTCCAGTGTGATGGCATGGGTACGCGCAACCGTTCCAAGGCGTTTCATGATGTCTGCTGGAAGAATCTGGCCGATGCCGGACTGCCGGACCGTATCCTGTGGATTAAGGCTGCGGCCGCAAAATATGCCTATATGGATATTGAACGGGTGGGTATTTTCGGCACCAGTGCCGGCGGGCAATCTTCGACGGGGGCGGTTTTATTTCATCCGGAATTTTACAAGGCTGCGGTTTCCTCCTGCGGCTGCCATGACAACCGGATGGACAAGTCCTACTGGAATGAGCAGTGGATGGGCTATCCCGTCGGGCCGCATTATGAGCAGCAGTCCAACATCACCAATGCCGCCAAATTGCAGGGACATCTGCTGCTGATGGTCGGTGAGCTGGATGACAATGTGCCGCCGGAGTCCACCTATCGACTGGCGGATGCGTTGATTAAGGCCAAAAAGGAATTCGAGCTGGTCCTTCTGCCCGGTGCGGGGCATACTTCAGGCGACTGGTTCGGCAACCGCAAACGCTGGGATTTCTTCGTGCGTCATCTGCTGGGTGAGCAGGTACCCAACTGGAACGCCGACACAAAATAACCCGGTGATGGGTGTCTTGGCCGCCGTGACTACGCCAGATTCTCCATGCACCATTCCACGAGTTTGGTCTGGTTTGTATCCTGAGATTCCATCGCCTGGCGAAGCTGCTTGAGGGCTTCGGACAGAAATGGATTTTTCAGGGTTTGAGCCAGCCTGACTAATGTTCTTGCCGCCGCACGACGTACGGAGGCGATATCACAGCCGATGGCGGTAATCAGCGATGTGATGGCCTGTTCGGTGGACAGCCCGTATTTCAGCAGCACATCGCCGGTTTCACTGTCTTCCGTATAAGCAATTTCTTCAATGAGCCGCAGGGCATCCAGATGCACCGGCAGCGTAGCCCCCTGTACTTTAGCAAACATCTCGATGTAATCCCGCAGCGGTTTAATCCAGCGGTGATCCCGTGTAAATGCGTTGAATACGAGGTCGTCATAATCCAGCGGTTTCGGCTTGCCGTGGGCGTCCTTGTAAAGTCTCCGCCGTCCATGATAATAGATTTCCACGGCGTCCAGCATGGCCTCCAGCAGCCCTTCGCCGCTGAAGCCGGTGAATTTAATGCCGTTGGCCGGGTAGTCTTTGTCGCCAAAGTCGGTGTCGGTGACGGTGTGCTGCAGGCCGTCCTGATGATGGGCGACAATCGGGGTCCCGCCGGCATGGGCTTCCTGCTGGCTGATGCCGCAGGGTTCACCGACTTCGCCGCCGGAGGGCATCACAAAATACTGGCACCCCACGTAGAGATTGCGGTACAGGTCCGGGCTGAGGTTGCCTTCAGGATAATAGGCGAATCGACCGGCCATATCCGGACGCGATGCAATCCGCCGCAGATGGGCGTCGTATCGTCTGCCGTCGGGGCTGTCTTCGACCCGTCCGCAGATGACAAACTGAATGCGGGGGTTGGACTGGAGGAAATGTTCCAGCACGGTATTGCCGTCCATTTTCCAGGTTTCATGGCGGACGTACCGGTTTTTCGCATCGGTATAGACCTTCCAATCGACCAGCAGTTCAAAGCCTTTCTGTTTGCTGATACGATGCAGCATACCGAAAATGACATGGTCGAGGCTTTCGCTGTCCGGCGTCAGGCGGATATTCGGATTATTCTGCAGGTCGAGTTTGGCCGTTTTCTTGGCGGCGTAATATTTGTAAAACAGGCGTCGTCGGGCCGAAGGCTGCCAGGTTTCGACCAGGCTCTTTTTGGTACCAAACCAGAACCGCTGGCGAGCGGCCATGTTGAATCCGTTTCTGCGGGCAAAAAACAGCCCCATGCGTTCTTTCTCGGCGAATTCCCAGACGTGATTAAACAGCCAGGTCTCCTTGAGCATGCGGACTTTCATCGCCCGGCTGACCGTACCGATGAAGTGTGAGCTTCGCAGCATGGTATGCATCAGGTCGATCTGATGGCCGTTGGGACTGTAGCGATTGACGGCCAGGTCGTAATGGAATCGCGGGTCCAGCCCCAATACATTGCAGTAATAGTTGCGTTTGGCGGGATTGGCTTCGTTCAGCGTAATGCCATAAGACGGATGCGGGTTGTGCATCATGCTGCCGACTTTGGTCTGAGCGAAATGCGGGTCGTCGCGGTATTCTTTCCATGTGGTCATGAAGGCGGCGACCAGCCATGAAGGCCATTCGTTGGTCTGAATAATCGAGGGATAATAGTTGTAGGCCCGCAGCGCTTCCAGTGTGCCCTGCGCCAGGATACGGGCGCGACGGACTTTGTCTTCGCCGGTGGCGCCGCTGTAGGGAGCGTCCAGATAAGCGGCGTTTTCCAGATACAGAACCTCGATGCGGGCGCGTTTGCCGTGTTTGCGGCGAAGCAGATTAGCCCGAAGGATATTGACAATTTCGACTTTCCCCGGTGAGGCGGTCTGGGTGGCGTCGTTGAATTCCGGGAACTGAATCGGGAACTGATGACCTTCAAATTTGGGTGCAAAATGCGAGAGAATCTGTTTGCGATTTTTCTCGTACAAGGGCGTAACCAGCACGACATGGAAGCCCAGTTCGCTGAGTACGTCGGCGATGTCGGTGGTATAGATGCCCACGCCGCCGGAGGCTCCGCTGAAGCGCGACTCCGGCGAGACCAGCACGATGGTGCCGATGGCGATGGATTGCAGGATGTCGGCGGCGGCGCGGGTGAGGTCTTTATCAAAATGGTCTTTTTCGTTGACGGTGATGCGCATGAGGCAATCGACGATCGCCTGTCGGACAGCCGGATTATCTGCACTGATTTCACGCAGAAGCAGACCGACGGATGCGGCCCCGAAATCATTTTCCTTGATGGTCCAGTGAATCAGCAGGCCGAATAATTCTCCGAAGCGGTCAAAGTCAATGTGTTCCGGATTGCAGCATTCTGTAAAGGCCCGGGCGGCATAACAATGACGAATACGGTCGGCGCGGCCGTACCGGAAAAAACGCCGGAATGAATCAAAGAGCACCTGTTTTTCCTGGATGGCCTGCTCCTTGGAGACGATTTCAAAAATACTGCTGGATACCGGTTCGATGACGCCGCCGAAACCCAGTTCGAGCAGCTCGTGGCCGGACCAGAATTCCTTCTGGCCCCAGCGCATCTTGCCCTCGACGTTGTTGTAGCGTTCCCGCATTTCATAGAATTCGTCGAATTCGATGCCTTCAATCGGCTGGCCGGTGTCGGCGTTGCGAAGGCGGAAATTATAGGTGCGGGCCAGGGCCTGCTGGCCGTCCAGCATCGGGTTGGGGAAATTGAAGACACACAGCAGTTTTTCTTTCTGATAACTGCGGACAAAGGCGGCGATGCGGCCGTTGCCGGTGGCAATCGGGGCCAGCGTTCCTTTGGTCAATGCCGGGTGTTCATCGGCAAAGGCGAACAATCCCCGCAGGTACGTGCCGAAGCCGCGCAGGTAGGGGTAATGATTTATAATATCCTGACGGGCCAGGTTTTCGTCGTACCACGGATGCGAGAAGCGGTTGTTGACCCAGTGTTTCCAGCATTCGGTGTAGGCCATATCGAAGCGGCGGGGGAATGAACCGACCTCGGGGCCGGGCAGACGGCTGATATGATACATAATCGGGCCGTAGCTGCTGAAGACCAATAAGGCCGCCGCCGGCCAAATCATATTCTGATAATTGCTGGCCGGGGATTCCTCATCATGGCTGTTGAACATCGACAGCGTCTGTCCGCCGTAGCGGTTCAGCAGGCGCTTGAGATATTCCAGATTATTATTGAGTCCCAGCGGGCTGTGAACGGTCTGACCGCTGCGGATATTTTCGAGATTTTTAATGATGGCGTTATACGGGACCGTCGCCGATTTAATCATGCGGACTTCGTTGGCGTGCCATTGTTCGCTGTAGGCCAGCAGGGCGCCGGGGACGGCTTTCTGAACGCGATAGGCGATATACATCAGGGGGATGTTCGGCTCGGTGGTGCCGCGCAGATCCACCGGCTCAAATCCCTTGACGGTGACTTCGCCCAGCAGTTTGGGCATCTGGGCCAAATCCGGACGTACCGGGAAAACGGTGTCAAATCCATGCCCGACATCAACGCGCAGGCCAAAGCCCATCCTCGTCAGTTCGGTGCAGACATCGACCAGGTATTCCACGTTGTCGAGGTCACGCATATTGACCATGAAACTGTCCAGCCATTCGTCCCATTCACCATCCCATCCGGCTCGGCGAGTCAATTTGCCGTCGGGGCCTGCGATATAAACCGGCATCGCATACGGCCAGCTATGCCAGGCACGTGAAAAGTGGCTCAGTACGCACAGCAGGATTTTCATGCCAAGCTGGTCGGCCTTTTGTTTCAACCACAGCAGGGCTTCGATGCCGCCCAGGTCACGCCGGACGGTGCGGCCGTCCCAGATGGAAAAGACCGACGGGTCCGGGCCGGCTTCTCCCGCCCAGCCCAGCTCCAAAGCTCCCAGCGGATAGATGCGGGTGTAGCCTTCTTTTTTGATAGAGGGCAACTGTTCGGCCAGGTCGTCGAAGGTGCCGTACACAAAGGTTCCGGTTTCATCCCGCACCGGGCGCATATTCTCATCAAGTTTCAAGTTGAAGGTGTCGGCGTACAGACTCAATACGCGGTGGCCGCGTTCATCGGCGACGCGTTTGAGCAGGCCGTGGGAATTTTCGTCGAATTTCTCGAATTGCCAGGTCTTGCCATCGTCAAAGGAAGTCTGGACGGAGTAGTGAATCCAGCCGTTTTTGCCGGGCAGATGGGAATCAAAGTACAGTTTTTCCCCGGTGCAGGCCTGCTTGTCGAGTGTCATTGTCACCGGTTTTTTGCGTCGGCCGTTGACGGACCATTGAATCCTTGCCTGGATATGGTTAAGACTGATGCGAGGCGGTTTGCTGATATGGACACGAACCGTCGGTGATTCCCCGCGAAAGAAGCTGCGGTTGATGCGGGCCGTGGGAAAAAACGACGGCCGTTCCGTCAGCAGGTCTTCCAGAATCTTGCTGATACGCAGGCAGACCGACCGGTTGATACCCTTATTCGGATGATACCAATAATACAGGCCGGCATAGAGCAATCGCAGCGATTCCTGCGGATTTTGTTTGAGGCGAATGCGGCGGACCAGCTCGTCAATGGCGGCATTGACGGTATGTACATGGTCGGAAATCAGCATCCGGGACAGCTCGTTTAGGGCCGGATCGGCGGCACAGGTCTTCAGACGCTGGATCCAGGGGTTGATAAAAAGCCCATGGTCATAAAAGATTTCGGTTCGCACATCATGACTGACAATGCTTGTACGGGCGGCGTCAATACTCATCGCATCAATAAAATACTCCGGCGCCAATCGCACGGCCTGCACGACATTGTTTCGCAGTTCATAAAGCACGACGACCGTGCCGGCATCGAAAAACAAATGCTTGAAACCCGCGGCAATTTTTTTGATTGCCGTCAGGTTCAATTTCTGATGTTCAGCGTACAGGGTTGCCTCGTGGACTAAAATCGACCGCAGTTGAGTGCGACGTTTGTCCGAGTCCACCTGAGACACTTTGAAAAATTCCGCCGTGGAAGCAGTCTTGCCGAAATAATTCCAGAATTCATTCAGCGCCAGGATGCCGTCAAGCTGCATCAGCACGTTTTGCAGGTGGGCAAACGCCGGGTCATCCGCAAAGGCATCCAGTTGACGAATCGTTGCTTCAAGAATGACTTTGTGTGCTTTGTAAAATCGCAGAGCCGCGTAATGAATATGACTGACATGCAGGTCGGCATGGCATTGATGATATAAAGCCATGGACAGGCAGCCAATTAGAAAGGATTCCCGCTGTACCTGCTCTTTGGGGGCAAAATCCAGCAGGCGGGTGTTGAACAGGATTTCATGCGGCATCAATGTGGGAACCACAGGAACGGCCGGACTGATTCGTAAACGGATTTTTCGGGTGTTAAGATAGGCAAAGGCTTGCGGGTTGTATTTCTGGGCTGTTTGCCAGGTCAATTCAAGGCAGCGATGCAAAAATAGGGCCTTGTCTCGGCCCAGTCCGTTTAAAACGGATAAATCGTTCTGAATTTCACATTGCCCCTGCGGGGTAAATGAAAAAACCGCAACCGTATCCAATCCTTTGACCTGCGACTTTTCGGCGCTCATGAATCATCCTCGTCAGGGCATCCCGTTGACCCGCAGACAGACAGGTCTTTCATTATTTCTGAATAATATCATTGCAATTTGTCGTGATTTTGTCAAGAGGATTGGTCGTGAATCGGGGAAATAATTATAGGGGAGTAAATCAGGAATTATTCGGCTTTAAGCTGGCGGCTCATCAAATCGGCCAGCGCTTTATGCACACTTTTGTGGCCGTGAATAATGGCGTACACGGCTTCGGTAATCGGCATTTCAACCTGATACTTTCCGGCCAGCCCAAGAACCGATTCACAGGTTGCCGCACCTTCGACGACACTGTGTGTTGCAGCCAGGGCTTCGGCGGCTGAGGCCCCTTTACCGATGCGTTCACCAAAGGAACGGTTCCGGCCTTTCGGCGAGACGCAGGTGGTGACCAGGTCGCCAAGGCCCGATAATCCTGCGAAGGTTTTCTCTTTAGCCCCCATGGCGATTCCGAGCCGTTCGATTTCGGCCAGTCCTCGACTGAGCAGGGCGGCTTTGGCATTATCGCCGGCGCCGATGCCGTCGATAATCCCGGCGGCAATGGCGATGACATTTTTCATTGCCCCGGCCAGTTCCACGCCGACAAGGTCGTCGTTGGTATAAACACGAAACATCGAGGTATTGAAGGTTTGCTGGATTTGCTGAGCCAGTTCGATATCTTTACAGGCGGCAGTCGCCGAAGCAGGCAGTTTGCGAGCCAGTTCATCGGCAATCGTCGGGCCGGAAAGTACCGCCAGCGGATGACTGTCGGTCAGGATTTGCTTTAAAATTTCCGTTGGCCGAAGCAGAGTCTTATTTTCTATCCCCTTGGTGGTGCTGACAATGGGGACTCCGATAGGCAGATGGGATTTGAGCCGATTCCAGATACCCCGCATATATTGGCAGGGGACCGCCGAAACGACCAGTTCCACTCCGGCCAGTGCCTTGGCATCATCGGCCTCATACCGTAATTCTTTCGGCAGCGGATAACCCGGCAAAAATCGGAAATTTTCCCGTTTTTCGGCAATCTGGGCAAGCTGCGCAGCATCAAAGCCCCACAGCGTCGTCCGAATGCCGTTTTCACACAACAGCATCGCACACACACTGCCCATCGCCCCATCGCCAACAATTGTTACGGTCGTAAACATGGCCGATATTTAACCACCAAATGGATAGAAAATCAAGGATTTACAACAAGATTCATGATGGATATAATATTCACCAGGTTTGCTGAAACACTAACACGGATTTTCGAAAGGAGCAGAGATGGTAATGAGCAAGGTTTTTTCAACAGCGATAGTGGCAACGGTTCTTTTGGCAGGCTGCAGTACCTATAAAGTACCTGGGGCCGGGGCGAATATGGGTAAATTGATGGGTAATGACAGTTATGAGTCTCTTCTGCAGGCCGATTCCACAAAGACTCAAATTGCAACCCCAGGCAAAGATATTAAGACCAATTATGACCTCAAGCCCGAAAGCCGGTTTCCGGCTTATCTCATTTTCCTGCGGCTTCAGGATAAAGGCTATCACTCCTATTCTGTCCGATACGGCAACGATACACGCGGCGACTTCAGCGTGATTACGATCAAGGATGTCGAAAAAGACGGAGATTTTGACCATTTCCGTAGTCTGGCCGGTGTAGCCCAGGTTGGCACCTTGTCTTCGCTGCTTTTGCCCTCCGAAATCAGAACAGAAAAAGACCTGCGATTGGCGGCTTCTCGTCTGCAGGCGGATATTTTGATTCTTTATACAGTGGACACCAAATTCTGGTCGGAGGATGCCGCGGCTCCGCTTAGCGTGATAACGCTGGGTTTGTCGCCGTCGGTGACGGTCAATATGGTATCCACCGTTTCTGCGGTTCTGATCGATGTCAGAACCGGGTATATCTATGGCATGGCGGAAGCCACCGATAAGCAGACCCAGCTCAGTGCCTGGTGGACCAATGAATCGGCCGTGGACCAATCCCGTCAGCGTACGGAACGTGCTGCATTTGAAAAAATGCTGACCGAGCTGGAAAAACTCTGGATTCAGCTTGCTATGGAAAAGATGACCAGCAAATAATTCGATAAAGATGGGAATCAATAACGCTTATGAGAAAAAAAGAAATCAAATCACCGTTTAAAACAAAACAAATCGTGCTGGCCTGTGTGTTTATTGTTCTGGTGCTGGCGTTTTATGTCTATTGGCTGTTTGTGAAACCCATTTCCCCCGATCCGGGTGTTGCTTCAATACGGGTTGCCGATGCCGCCCAGAATCCCAACAGTCCCCAGGTTCAGAAAATTCTGGCAACCAATCATGCCGTGCGGTTTGATTTGCCCGGCTGCTCCAATCTGCACAAAGTCAGCGGCTCGCTTTATCGCGGGGCCCAGCCCACCAAAGAAGGCTTTGAAAGTCTCAAAAAGCTGGGTATCAAAACCGTGGTCAACCTGCGAGACCATCACTCTGACGAGGAATTGCTGGCCGGAACGGGATTGGATTATAAACCGATCCCGATGGATACCTGGGATGTAACGCCGGATAATGTCACGGCATTCTTGCGCATTGTCGCCGATCCCAATGCCGCGCCGGTGTTTGTCCATTGCCAGCACGGGGCCGACCGGACCGGTACCATGGTCGCGGCGTATCGGATGGCAATTCAGGAATGGAATAAAGAGCGGGCCATCCGGGAGATGACCCATGGCGGTTTTGGTTATCATCCGCTCTGGACGGAATTGCCTGCCTTGCTGCGCAAGCTGGATATCGAAGCAATCAAAAAACAAATCCCCAATCAAAGCCCAGTGGCCTTGCCGGAAAAAACTGTCCCTTAATTAAACAGCGGCTTTAATTGCTGTTGGACGCTGAAATCCATGGCCTTAGGATTTGTCCAGACCGCCATTTCCAGCGTTTTTCGACAGGGGCAGGTGTCATCACAGAGGCTGTCGCGGGTGTCCAGCACCGCCTTAATCAGGCTGATGGCGTTGTCGGTGGCGGTATTGAGATTGCCGATGATTTCCTTGAGCAGAAGCTGTTTATCCGTCTGGCCGTGATGTTCCTGCCAGCAGTCGTAATCGCTGACCAGGGCCACAAGAGCGTAGCACATCTGGGCCTCGCGGGCGAGCTTGGCTTCCGGCATGGCCGTCATTCCGATCAAATCTCCGCCCCATTTCTGATGCATCAGGGATTCGGCCCGTGTGGAAAACTGCGGCCCTTCCATACAGACATACGTTCCGGCAGGATGCACGGTCGTGTGGATTTGTCTTGCCGCGTCCTGAAGCCGCTTTCGCAGCCGTCCGCAGCAGGGCTGGGCCATCTCGCAATGCACCGCGCCCAGTGCATCGAAAAACGTATTTTGCCGCCGGAAGGTTTTGTCAATGAATTGGTCCACCAGCACCAACTGCTTTGGGGCATAGTCCTGCCGCAGGGATCCCACCGCCGCACTGGTAATCAAAGCGGTAACGCCGATTTGTTTGAGAGCGAAGATGTTGGCCGCATACGGCACACGAGACGGATTAAAGCAGTGCCCCGGCCCGTGACGATTCAGGAAGGCCGCTTCGCCTCCGCCCAGTCTGCCGATGCGAATCACATCACTCGGGCTTCCGAAAGGCGTATCCACCATTTCCGTCCGCACATCCGTAAGCTGATCGATAATTGCCTGCCCCAGTCCGGATCCGCCGATAATTCCAATCATGGTTTTGTCCTCATGTTTATTGACCTGCAGGACTGCCAAAGACCGACAAGTCCGGCCTGGCCTGCGAGTCTGACAGATTATACTCCGGAGATTGTGTGTCCCGCAATGGTTTTAATCGCGGGTCGGACAAGTCCAGCCGATACATCATCTGGTTGTATTCATATCGAGGCGTTGCATGTTTTTCATCGCCTGAAAATGTGATGCAATAGGTCCCCTCCAGATAAATGATCCGCCCGTTATCCTGGTCGAAGTACGGATGCTGTTTGGGATTATAAAACGAATACTTGTTATGGGTAATGATTTTTTTAGCGGCAGTCCACGGCCCCGTCGGCGTGTCCGCCTCGGCATACCACACCTCGCCGAGGTTGGAACTGTCGCCGCCGAACTGGTTGAAAATCATAATCCATTTTTCACGCCAGCGATTCCAGCAGACCGAGCCGCCATGCGGTGTAATCTGTTTTTTACTGTCGATGTCCACCATGTGCATGGCCTGATGTTCCTTCTGGAGGGCCTTCTGTGCAGCGGCTTTTGAGCCCATACGCTCAACCAGTTTGCCAAAGGCAATCCATCGACAGGACGATTGCCCCTCATTCTGTCCGAGGGCTGTCAGGACTTCATACTGATTGGGATCGCTTGCCTTGCTCAGCACGGCCTCGACTCGCATTCGAATTGCCGCCGGAAACGGAATGGCAAAATACCAGTACGAAACACCATTAACCAGCATCGGCGTCGGATGGCCGCAGGCGTGGTAGGGCATCGGCTGTTCGGTCTCCCGCACAATTGGCTCAAAGCATTGTGTGGTGTCGTTGTATATTCCAATTCCCTTCTCATGGAAACGGCCAAGGTCTTTCATCCGGGCAAAGTGGCACAGCATCCGCTCTTTGCTCTGGGGGTCTTTGACGGTGATGATGCCGTCAATCCACACCATCCCCGGCCCATCCATCGGAAACATCTTTTTACTGAAGCCTGACTCATCGGCGAAATAGGTCAAATTGATACCTTTATCCGGATCAAGTCCGCCTTTGCCCGGCAGGGCGCTGACGGCTCCGGAGGTGGCAAAATGCCCCAGCCCGTAACTGACCCGTGCCGTATCGCCCCAGAACCAGTAGAGCTTGTCCTGATACAGACAATTGTTGGCTGAATCCTGTCCGCAAACCTGGGCATTCAGAAGCGGCTGGTCAATCGGTACCTCTCGTCCGGCCAGAATGCTGTCGCGGTAAATCCCCTGGCCGGTAACGCGGTACAGACGCTCGGCAATATGGGTGCGTTTTATCTTGAGCGCTGCGGCCTTGCCCGGCTGAGTATCCAGTACGACTCCCCGCATCCCGAAACCGTCGGCAGCAAACTCATAACCGGGACTTTCGACAAAGAAAAAGACTTTTTGTCCCATCAGGCCGGGTTCGAAAAACGCCGCCATCCCGCCGCTGTCGGTATAAAGCCGAATCATACTGGTTGTGCGAAGCTCCACCAGCGGCACACCCCGGCCGGTCTGGTCATCCACCACGTGGATAAAAAAATAATCTGAAGTAGCCGCCCGACAGACCGATGGGGTCGAACAAAGCAGCCCCACGGCCAGAAGAATCAGAGTGTACCTGGCATGTTTCATAATTTATCCTGCATTATAAGTCATTATTATTGCGGTACCGGCGTTGTTGCTGTATTCGGCTCAGCGGCTTCCGCAGCATCGGTTTTTTGGGCAGCGGCTGCGGCATCCATTTTCAGGTTGACAATCCGCCCCTTGGTCATCCGCTTGACTGACAATTTCAGTTCGCCGCCGGCCTGAATCATCTTTTCGAAGGCTTCCACGTCCGCCACCGGCGCATCATTGACATGGGTGATAATCTCAAACGGCTTAATTCCGCCGACGCTGGCCTTGCTGCCCGGTTCAATCTTGGACACAATCACACCCGGGTCATCCGGCGTCAGTCGGAAATATCGGCGTACTTCATACGTCAAATTGCGAACGGTGATGCCCAGTGCCTCCGATTTGAATTGTTTGGCCGAATCATAATGCGACGGGCTTTCGATAATGGTCATATCCTTGACGATGACCTCACCGTTGCGGAAAATCTCGGCCTGAAAATGCGTCCCGAATCCGAAATCCGTCAGTGAGCGAATCAGGGAATTTTCGGCGCCGGCCCAGGGCGTCGGCAACTGGTCATAGTATTCTTCCGACAGGTCGCTGAGCTGCTCCCACGGGAACATCTCTCCGTAGCCGCTTTCATAATCGTCCAGGGTAACTTCCATCGGGCGGGGCTGCTTGTCGATATGCAGGCGAAGCAGAATGTCGCCCATCTCCAGTCCCGCCTGGGAGGCGGGGGAGTTGTCATAAACAAACGAGATAATCGCCCCGATTTCGCCGTCGCGGGTCATGTCCGACACCTGGTTAATGCGGGCCAGTTCCTCATCCAGCGGCTGCATTTCCACACCCAGCCAGGCAATGCGATTTTCCTGGGATTCCTCCAGCGGCACATTAGTCGCGTCGAAACTGGATGCCTGGGCTTTCATGACCGGCTCAAGATAACAGGCCGCAGTCAGCGCCTGATTGTAATCTGAGGACCAGCGGTCTTCATCAGACAGGATTTTCTCACGTCGGGACAACGGCAGGGCGACCAGCCGGTTGTTCAGATCAAATAAATATCGATTGTTTACCGACCCCAGCAATTGCGGCTGAAGCTGCCGCCGCCACCCGAGCTCAAACGAAGCAATACGGTATTGCTGGGCATAGACGGTCTTATTCTGGCCCTGAATCCGGACTTCCGCCCCCAGCAGCATCTTCTGATCATATGCGACGACCGGTTCCGGCGAAAGAGTGGTCTGTATGTTATTCAGCGGCCGGTCAAGGCTGATAACCAATCCGCCGTAATCGGCCAGTGACCCTTCAAACTTGCCTTCCACCGGCAGGCTCTTGTGGGGGTAAACCACAACCCGCTCCAGCCGTGAGGTCTGCTTGGGCGGCAGTTTCGCCAGAATCAGCACATGGCTGGGATCAATCAGAAGTCCCGCCTTGTTCATTTCCGTTGCATCGCTGTCGTCGTCGCCATAGGAAGACCGCCTGTAATTGTTTTCGGTGTTCCGGGGGCTGCGGAAATTCAGTTGAACCCGCACAATTTCCCGGGTGATTTTGGTCTCAAAGTCGGTCAGCTTCCGGGTCAATTCCTCCGACGAAACCGCCGGCCAGTCCAGCGGTGACTGCTGCCAGGAACGGTCAACCGGCAGTGCCTGCCCCATGCAAACGGCGGCGGCAATGCCATTGGGATCCATAATCAGGCCTGTCGTCGTCCCTGCGATATAGGAAAATCCGTCTTCACGCAGAGTCGGGACTTCCTGCATCTTTTCGACGCTGATGCTCCATTGTCCGTTTTGTTCCGAATAGGACACCACCTTGAAGGCCTTGGCGCTGCTTTTGGCAAATGCAACCGGGCGGGCCTTTTGCAGGGGTTTGTCCAGTTGCAGGATGACGGCGCTCTGTTCCAGCGGGTAGGCCGCCGGTTTGGCATCGATCAGTTCATCCTGAAAACGAACCCGAATTTTATCCACAAAACGGGGATGAACCATAATATCCGGCGTCACCACACGGTCGGCCGCCAGAACAAACCCAGCCACTTCCAGCGGACGCTCCTGACGAATCAATTGGCTGGCGTCGCCGTATCCGTGAATCTGGCCGCAGGATGGACACCGCTGCCCCCAGCCAACCACTTCCGGCGCATCGCCCTTGTCGAATCGCAGCGTATATTCCACCCGAACCAGCGACGGCTGAACTTGCTTGATCATATCCGAATCCAAAACAGCGGCCGCTGCATAGCTGTATAATCCTGCTGTCAGGATGAATCCATATATCATTACGTGTTTCATAGAAACCCTTTCCTGGGTATAAGAGTATGAAATCAATGTTTTTCGTAATCCCGTGAAAATTCCAGTACAGCCTGCTGCATCAGGCCGTTGCGCAGCACCGTAAAGATGCAGCGGTTTTTCTGCTGCACGGCGGCAATGGCGTCAGCGTGAATTTTCCGCACGTCATCCAGCGTCTTGACATCCTGTCCGTCAATCTTCAGGATAATATCCTGTTCCCGCAGATTGGAGTTGGATGCGTTGCCCGGATACTTGATGCCGAAGATAAAGACCCCTTCCTTGCGATAATAATACAAATCTGGATTTTCAAACTGGTTGATGGTCTTGACGGTAAAATCCCATCGTGGACAATCCAGCTCATCGCCCTGAACCTTGCCTTTTTCCGTCGGGGTCAACTGGACTTTAATCGTTTCCTGATTGCGAATCAACTCAACCTCGACGGCCTTTTCCTTTTCCAGCAGCCCCAGCGTCCGCCGCAGCACCGGCAGGTCTTCTTCCGTGGCGGCCGTCACCGGTTTGCCGCCGATGCGGATAATCCGGTCGCGGGCCGCAATCCCGGCCTTGCGGGCGGGGCTGTCCGGGTCGGTCTCGGCAACCATGACGCCTTCGGTGGCGTCAAAATAAATATTGCGATTGAAATCCCGAAGCGGCTGAAGCTGCAAACCCAGCCAGCTCCAGTTGACCTTGCCGAATTGACGAAACTGCGGCAGCATGTATTGTATCGTCTCGCTGGGCACGGCAAATCCCAAATCGCCGCCAATCAATTCCCCCAGCGTATTGATGCCCACGATCTCGCCTTTGGTATTGACTAAGGGGCCGCCGGAATTGCCCGGGCTGATCGCTGCATCCGTCTGCAGCCACAGGCTGTATTCCCCCTGGGGCAGATACCGATGCGTGCAGGAAATAATCCCGATGGATACGCTGCGAGACAATCCCCACGGCGCCCCCATCGCCATCACAAAATCCCCTTCTTTGAGCACCGTCGAATCCCCCAGTTTTGCCGTCGACAGGGCGGCGGTGTCGCCTTTGCGTTCCAGTTTCAGCAGGGCCAGGTCGGTATCCTTATCCGATCCGATGAGTTTGGCATAATATGATGCGCCGCTGTACAGCAGGCACCGGATTTCGACGGCCTTGTCCACGACATGCCAGTTGGTCAGAATCTCGCCGTCCGGGGAAATAATCGTGCCGCTGCCGCCCACTTCCTGCGTGATTTTCTTGCCGCTTTCGTGGTTTTCGCTGAGGCATTTGATGTACACCACCGCCGGAAAGACCTTGTCCTTGGCCGCCTGCACAATCTCCCGAAAATCCACCGAGATCTGCTCCTGTGCGACCTGTCCTGCCCCTGGCTGGCTCAGGATTATAACCCCCAGCACAATGCCGGCCCAAACCTTGCACAAATTGCCCATAAACACGCTCCTTTTTCGATATCCCATAATCCAATGTATATTTTCAATGATGCACGAATGCTGTCCTGATATGGGAAACATTATAACATCGAAAAAAGGCTTGGCAAGCCGGGAATGTTTGGTGGGAGATTTTTATTGCTTCGTCGTGGAATGTTTTATTTCGTCGCGGCTATATATGGATGCTTTAACCACATGCTTAATTTTCGCGCGGCAATAATGATACCCGCTGGGTATAAAAAAAGAGACACGACCCGCAAACGAATCGTGTCTCTTTTGGAATGTGCAAAAAAACAGAATTTATTCGACCGTCACGCTCTTGGCCAGGTTGCGGGGCTTGTCCACGTCGAAGCCCTTGAGCACCGCGGCATGATAGGCCAGCAGTTGCAGCGGCACCACCGTCACCATCGGCTGCAGCGGTTCGCAGACATCCGGCACATAAATCAGGTGATCGGCAAACGCACGAATATGCTCATCACCTTCGGTGGCCACGACAATCGTCCTGCCGCCGCGGGCGCGAACTTCCTGAATATTGCCGAGAATCTTTTCATATTGCGAGCAGCGGGTCGCGATAAACACCGCCGGCATCTGGTCGGTAATCAGGGCAATCGGTCCGTGTTTCATCTCCGCCGCAGGCAGACCCTCGGCGTGAATATAGCTGATTTCCTTGAGCTTCAGCGCGCCTTCCAGGGCCACCGGGTAATTAAATCCGCGCCCCAGGAACAGCCAGTTGGGCTTATCGATATTGGCCGCGGCAATCTGCTTGATATACTCCGATTGCCCCATAATCGACGCCACCTTGTCCGGAATCAAAACCAGGTCATTGAGCAATTGCTGGGCCACATCGCAGCTCAGATGCCGTCTGCGTCCCAGTTCTATCGCCAGCATCGCCAAAACCGCCACCTGCGCGGTGAACGCCTTGGTGCTGGCCACGCCGATTTCCGGCCCCACACGCAGATATACGCCCGCGTCGGTGGTCCGGGCAATCGTCGAGCCGACGACATTGACAATCCCCAACGCCAGCGAGCCGCGCTCCTTGGCCAGTTCAATCGCCGCCAGCGTGTCGGCTGTTTCGCCGGACTGGCTGATGGCGATGACCGCCGTCCCTTCTTCCAGAATCGGGTTGCGATAGCGGAATTCGCTGGCGTATTCCACTTCCACCGGAATCCGCGCCAGTTGCTCCAGCAAAAACTCCCCGACAATCCCCGCATGCCACGCCGTCCCGCAGGCGGTAACGATAAAGCGTTTGGCCCGGGTCAGTTCACGGAAATAGTTCTGCAATCCGCCCAGAATCACGCGCCCGTTTTTCAGATCAATACGGCCGCCTAAGCAGGTCTCAATCGCCTTGGGCTGCTCGGCGATTTCCTTCTGCATATAATGGTCGAACCCTTCCAATTCGATCTGGTCCAGCGAAATCTCGATTTCCTTGAGTTCCTTCTGTACCTGCTGGTTGCTGATAGTCTTGGTATAAAAGCCTTTGTCGCCGACAGTCACCATCTCCCCGTCGGACAGATAAATCGCCTGCGTGGTATGCTCGACAATCGCCGCCGCATCCGAGGCAATGATGTATTCATTCTCGCCCACACCCAGAATCAGAGGGCTGCCTTTTTTCACGCCGATCATCATATCCGGGCAATCCGAACACAGAATGGCACATCCGTATGTGCCATGCACCTCGTTGAGTGCCTGCTGCACCGCCCATTCAAAGCGATGGCAGTTCTGCGGGGCCTGCTTGCCGTCTTTGGTCTTCTGGTTGGCGTAAAAATACCCAATCAGGTTGGTCAGCACTTCCGTATCCGTTTCGCTCTGGAACGTGCAGCCTTCCTTTTGCAGCCACTTCTTCAGCGTCACATAATTTTCGATGATGCCGTTGTGCACCAGGCAAATCTTGCCGGTGTAATCGACGTGCGGGTGGGCGTTAATCGTATTGGGTTTGCCGTGTGTCGCCCAGCGGGTGTGCCCGATGCCGATACTGGCCGGGTTGGCGGGGCGGGGCAGCAGTTCTTCCAGCGCGCTGATCCGGCCGCTGGTCTTGAAGATATTAAACGAGTCGTCCTCCTCGACCAGGCAAATGCCCGCCGAGTCATAGCCTCTGTATTCAAGACGTTTCAGCCCTTCAATCAAAATCGACTGGGCCGTTTTCTGGCCAAAATATGCAACGATTCCACACATAACGCATCCTTTATCAATAGAATAGTTTCCAATTCGTGCGGCCAGAATATTATCGGTAAACTGCCCAACCCTGTAAAGTTAAATTCCATTTCCGGAATAATGGAATAGATAAATAGACAATAATACCCCATTTCCCGTCCAAGACAGGGCTTTTTCAGCAAAAATCCCTCATCCCCCCGCGGTTGGCTCCCCAGTTCAATCGCCAGAACAGCAGTTACTCCCCAAATTCATATCCCCCAGGTCCGATTATCTGTTCCATTGTCGCTATATGCATTCCTTCCGGCCCAACGGGCCAATATAACCCAGCCCAGGGCAGCGAGGCTGGGTCGCAATTAGATTTTTGATAAAAAATGCTTGCATAGAATTGTAAAAATACTCCAAAGAGGTTGCTTGTAGAATAGAAATATACGAATCTTTATATGCAATTATAACACAATTTTGAATTGCGACACAGCCTCAGCGCCCTGGGTTGCCTATCCCCTCTTTTTATCCCGCGCCCTGAAAGGGCTGCGTAATGGCAAAACACTCATCGTTGAATTCTGTATTCACCGTGTTCCCTTCACTGAAAATGAAGCTAATGCTGCCCTGCGATCTCTTTATAGTTGCCTATGCAACTTGCAATTCCCGGGCTTTTTTGCGAATTTCGGTAATACGGCAAAGATTATGAGGATGTGTGGAGTAAACTGTTTTCCAGCGGACAAATAATTCCTTGCGATGTGCCTCCCATTGTTTTTCTGCCGCATCAATATTGATTTTATGAGCCAGTTGTGCGCCAACCGTCATATTGGCCATGGCCTTCAGCGTAGAATCCAGATTGTCTGCACATAACAATCCGATATTGTCGCAGGTCAATTCACGGCGGCGGCTGTACCAGAGATTGATCCAGATACACCAGCTGCCAAAAAATTCCACCAATTGAACCCAAAAATCCAAATGTCCGGCGATATGATGTCCCAGTTCATGCCCCACCAGCCACGCAAGTTGTTTCATGTCGCCTGTCAGCAATAAGGAATCGACGGCGCCGGAATACAGAACAACAACCCTTTTCCCTGCCAGTTTTGCGGCAAATGCATTCCAGAGGTTGTGTTGAATTACATAAATATCCGGGACCGAATAGGAAGCTTTCTCGCAAAAAATTCGGGCAATCTGCGCGATTTCCGGCAACTGCTCCTCAGAAACACGAACGGCATTACTCTTGATATAGGCGGCAAAAAAACGGCGTATAAAAAATCCAATCAACAGGCCAAGTCCGACCCATATTAACAGAATACCATAAGACAGAATACTCCACAGCAGAAAAACCAGAAAAGCCGGAATTGCGAAAAGGGTTAGAAAAATAAACGCCATTATTTCTTTTGAATCTCTTGCTCTTTTGATAACGTCATTGTTTGCCATGTTTTTCTCCTTAGGTTGTTATTTTCATAAATGATTACGACACGTAAAGGTTAAAAAAAATATCCTGAATTATTTACTTCCGGGAAGCATTCTCTCGCTCTCCAAACCTCATTGGGGCAACACATGGATACCCGTACATCCCATGCCCTATACGTCCAATTACCTTGTTTCTCACTTACCAGAATTTCCACCACGGCTTCTGAGGAATCTTGTTAGGAGGGATATTATCCGTTGATAGCTTATAATTTGGCCTCTTTTTTGTTATTGTGAAGCGATAAGCTTGCTTAGCAATTCCACTATCTGTAGGTTCAGGAAAAATCAAACCAAGGCATTTCATGAAATCACACAATTGCCAGCATTCGTTATAGGTATATTCATCATTGGGATATGCCTTTGTTAGGCTTTGATCTTCATAATCCCACAATTTCAAATAGTTGCAAATCATTTCCTTTTTGAGATTCGGCACACAGGATTCAATCACGTCTGCATTGCCTGCCCAGGTTTTCTGTTCCTCTTCCGGCATTTCTTCCCAATATGCTGGAATTGGATTGAATTGATCAATCTGTTTTCCATCTTTAAATAGCAGGTACATCCACATGTCGCCGTCATGGATATGTAATGAAAAAACAGGACAGGACAATGTTTCGGATAAATAGCGTGAGGTATCATCCCATTCATAGAATTTCTCGGGATAGAGTATGCTGACCCGATCCTGATTTGAACTGATAACCAGTACATCAGGATACTTTGCTTCCCCCTGTTCAGCACAAAACGTACCATTTTTCTGTGCGGCATAATTCCTGAGGCTTGACACAACCACTTCTTCTGATGCTCCAATCACTCCCGAAAGAGCAAGAAACAATCCCATAATCAACTCCTTTATATTTTTTATGTAATGTATTGCTATACAATTGTTGCACAAATCCTGTTATACAACTTCCTATACAAATCCTCTGTCGAATTATATACGATATGGTTGTATTGTCGTGTATCAAAATGTAATTCTTTAACTTCACTCTCTTGAACTGCAAAGATAACAGGTTTTCCCTGTCCCATTGCAAAGCCAGCTTCAAAATAGACGCCGCCCCTCTGTCCGGAAAAGTCAGACACAAGAAATTTGCAGCGTTTAATTTCAGCAATGATTTCATCACATATCTTGCCATTAAATTCTTTCGAATCAATTTTGACTGGATCGTAACCAGCATTCACGATGGCTGGCTTAATCCCTTTTTCGTAAAAATCATCCATAGATGAATCAAACCACATGGCCACAAACACACGCTTGCTGTTGATTTCCTGTCGTTGTAGATCCTCAATCATTTCCCAGCTTCTTGCAGTAAGAATCTTATTTATGCTCTGGGCAGTACTATTGTTATCTCGAATCAATCCCTGTTCAGAGAGTTCCTCAAGGATTGTCATGCATTCAGCAGTATCTTGTGTAAAGAAATACAAATAATCAGGCTTTTGAAAGTTTAAAGTGATTTCACTGAATGGCCGAGGAGTTAATCGGCTCAAATTAAGCAAGGTACGATTCAGGAATTCACTGGCTGTACGTGGGAATTGTGCCAATAACTCATTTACTGAAATTCGCGGGCAACCGCAGACCAGTTCTCCTGCTTTTGTCTCATCATCCAAAGCCACTCCACCAAACCCTTTTAGTCTTCGTTCATTGAGCACACAAGCCATCTTAAATTTATCTGGCGGCAACATATCAAATTCAATTTCATCCCCAATATATACCCCGCAATATCGACACTCATAACGAGAAGCACCAATGTTTGATAAATTGGATACTCTTGAGTCATAATCACAAAATAAGCATTTATTATTTTTTGTCATAACAATCCTTCTTTGGCTATATTTGTTATTTAATTTACTGACGAGATATCTCCCGCCTTCATCTCATCTATTGCCGCAAATCCATTAAACAGGACCATCATCAAAAACAGACGAAACACCATGACCACAACCACAATCCATAAAGACATGTGGACTAAAAACGGAAAAGCAATCGTCCCCAGCCCAAATAACCCCAACGCAATCCAAAGGGCCGTTTTTGATTTCCGCATGACAAACAAAGCCAGCACCGCATAAACAATTCCGATGCCAACCGACGCCCAGCCGGCTGCCGAAATCTCACGAAAAATCGGACCAAATCGAGCCCCGGTCAAGCCCGCGATGACATTAACGACGCCAATTACAAACATGAGCTGCCAGACCGAACTCAACCGTTTGGAAGCAGGCGGCAGACTCGACAGCAGGGGATGACCATCGCGCATCACCTCAAACGGAAGCAGCTTCACCCGGCCCGTCAATTGCACCGTCAGCCGCGTCCCATCTTCCAGCAAAACGTCCTGCCCGGCCTTGAGCTGCTCGGTATCGGTGAATGTGCCGATGTCCCTGCCGTCCAGTTTAAGCTGGCATTTTGAACGATTGTGTTCCCATAAAAGCTCCAGCCGCTTCGCCCCGCCTGGTTCCAAGGCATACTTCATTTTCAGCATAGCCGACCCCTTTTTATCTCTTTATATCAGTTCTATTTTTTCCTTCTGGATTTCTTTTTCGCCGCCTGCGCGACCCCGACGGCCTTCAGGGCCCACACCTTCACATGCTCCCGGTCTTCCAGCACCTCGCCGGGCACCTCATAAAAGCTCATCACCGACGTCTTGCCGTTGGCCGTAAACGTAAAAGGCTCCATCCCGGCCGCCTCATAATCGCCGCGATTGGAATCATCGGCCTTAAAATACAGCACATCATCCACAACAATGGCAAAGAAGTGGCCGCTGTAATAGATGCCCGCGCCGCCAAACATCCGCTTGATGGCAATCGTCCCCAGCCGCTCTAACTGTTCTCTGACAAACTCAAGATAATCATCGCTTACCGACACAATTGATTCCCTTTCAAGCCTGCCAGGCCAGGGGTGGCACCGCCAAACTCCGTTTGACGGTGGCGGGGCACTCAGTGTATTTATTCTCCCTGTATCTTACATTATCCATGTCTTAAAACTACGAACTACGAACTACGAACTTTAGTGAAAATATACCGCTTTAATTGATAAATGCGGATATATTTTACAATCCCTGTCCAAATCTTCAAAGCTCAAAATTCCCGATTTGCTCGGCCGCAACTCCTCCATTCATGCCTTTATCCTGATAATCCCGTAAATCCTGTCAAAAATATGATTTTGCAAAACAAAGCCAATTGCCTCGCATCCCTTCCGGCCAAATATATCCTATACTTTAACATGAGCGTAATTATAGGATGACTAAAATGGCTATTCGCAAACAGGACAAAACGATTATACACGGTGTTGCACTGCTTGGGGCGGTTATCGCGGCCCTGGCATCAGGCATATTTTTCCAGAAACTGCCTGAAAAACAGCATTCTTACAGGACTCAGCAGACAGAGCTGATGCAGCAGGCAGGGGCGCTCGATAAGCTTAAAGAAGCAAACGCTTTATCCGAGCAGATTAACCTGGTCGAAACGGTTTCAGAGGATCTGATCCAGCCGAAACTGTCAAAAGAAGACAAGGTAGGTGGCGTATTGGGTGCAATGTCACCCTTGCAGCTTGGAGTATTAACTGTGGCCGGGGCAATCGGGGCCGGTGCGGCCAGTTATGGACTTCTTTGGGCGGTAATGTACCTGGGTTCGCTGGGTTTTTATGCCATGATACGGTCCATATACGGCATGATTGAGGACAAGGATTCGGATGCCTGCGATGGGCAGGGATATATCATAACGGACGGCAAGACCGCCAACCATCGCAATCCCCATCGCGTCTTTCCCATCATTTTTAAATTAGCAATATTAGTCGGATTAGCCTTGTTGCTGCTCAGTATCGTCGTCTGGCAGCTCACCTCCATGGAATTATAAAAAATTGGACTTTTTAGCCGACAAGTTCTTGCAAGTTCCGATTTTTTGGATAAACTACTATACCTTGTCAGCTTTCAAGCTGTAGGGTAGGTAGCTCAGTCGGTAGAGCAATGGACTGAAAATCCATGTGTCGGCGGTTCAAATCCGCCCCTGCCCATTTTTCTCACATTATGACATATACTGTCTGTGTCAACTTCATATCAATAAACGACTTATGGTTATTTTCTAAAACAGGCTTATTTCTATCCATACTGTCAGATACTGACTGTTTATGCCTATCAAAGCAAGCTGCATTGTCTGGTTGGTTGTCTGGTTTTTTGTCCGCCTGAATAGCTGCTATATCGTCTGTCCCTGTCTTGGCCGCTTGGGCTTTTACCCACACTGCCTGTTTTATCAGAATCATCGCCTGCGTATTCGTTACGAAAGAAGCAATGCTATTTCTGATGCTTTTCTAATATGCGGCTGCATCAAACTGCTGGTCTGAAGAATTCGGATTCATTTGTATCACCCAGTGGTCAAACAATCCTCTGTGAACTATGAACCAGGAGCTTCGAACTAATTGAGCCAAAAACGAGCTATACCGGCCAGATCCAATAAATTGACAATGCCGTCCGGTTGTGTATCGGCGCCATAGCAGAAATCATTCCCGGCTTCGCAGGTTATGTCGAGCCAATAATATGCCAGCATTGAAAGGTCGGCCATGTCAACTATACCATCTCCATTAATGTCTCCCTGTACCGTGACACTGCAATTACCGACAGTCACACTGTGTCTGTCATTGGATGTGTTGTGTTCACCGCCTTGCGGGACGCTGTAGGTATAATAAAAATAAATGGTTTGTCCCTGCGGAGCGCTTATCTGGTAAGGGGTGTTCGGGCTGGTGATATATCCCGGATAGACGCCGGTGGGATTGGTCCCGTAATATAAAATGACGAGATTATTACCCACTCCCGTATAGCCGGGAATAAAGGTCATGGTCGGATTTTGACTGTCTCCGCTGACGGCATAGGTATATTCGCCGTTGGCCGGCCCGCCGGTGCAGGTGCCGGCCGGTTTAGTTACGGATACAGTCGCGGATGCCGAAAGTGAACCTGCTTGTGCAGTCACTGTGAAATTGCTTCCGGGGATAAACGCGCTGAACAGACCCGACGAGTCGATGGACCCGCCTCCGTCAACGGACCATGCGGGCGTGACCGCAAACGGCAGCCCAAATTGATTATATCCGGCGGCGGTAAATGACTGCGTCTGACCGACCTCGACCTTCGTCGAAGAAGGGGATACGACCAGAGTTGTCAATATCGGCTCACCTACATAGATCCGAATCGATGCGCTGCGGGTCAGGCCGTTTGAGTCCGTGGCTTTGGCGGTGATCAGATGCGAGCCGCCGGCGGCGTCCGCCCAGGTATAACTGTATGGTGCTGTCAAATCTTCGCCGAGAAGGTTGGCACCTTCGAAGAATTTTACGCCGGCAATAGAGCCTTTAGCGGCGCTGGCATCAGTTTCAATGGTAATGGTGTCGCCAATAGAGAAAAATTGCCCATCGGTGGGGCTTGTGATGCTGACAGTCGGCAGGAGACCGTCCTCGATGAGTGGTTCACCGCCGTTGGTAAAGCAGATGTCATCCAATTGAATGTCCGTAACGGGGCCGCTGGTTCCCAGGAGTTCAAAAAATTGGCTGACCTGTGACAGGTCCACTGAATCCATAAAATCAGCCATAGGAATTTCAATCTCATGCCAGTTGCCGTCCCGAATGAACCCGTAGGGATCGCTGCCATTCTTGAAGGTAATCCACTTTTGCCCGATGCCTTCACTATTCCCGCTTTTCATACCGATCTGGAATGTCACGGTCGAACTGGTCTTTATCGCCGCATGCAGTCGGCTTTCGGGATAGCGAAAGGCTGTCAGATTGTATTTCACATTCGGTGTAAATGCCGCCCCAAACCACGTCATGGCCGTCGCTGATTGCAGACTGATGCACGCTGTGCCTTCAAAGGGCGTCTGCGGTCGGGGTACCATCGTCGATTCCCAGATAAAAAAATCGCCATCGGTGCCGAGGACAAATTCGTCGGCGGTCTTATGCGATGCGGTCTGGGTATAGATTCCGAAACTGCCGTTAGCCGGCATTGGCCGGGGGGCGTTTTCTTCCCAATACACATTATCAATCGACAGATTGAAAGAGGATGCAGGCGGGTCACCGGCAATCATCAGCATCTGGTGCACTGTTTGAAAATCAATATCTGCAAAACGATTCAGCGGGATCGAGACCTGATGCCAATTACCGTCTCGTACCAATCCGAACTGCTCACCTCCGTTGACCAGCGGTAGCCAGAACTCGCTGGCGACAGCGCTTTTAAGGCCGATTTTAATCGGCGTCGTCGAGGTCGTCTTCATGTGAAGACGCAGAGTCCCGTCCGAATAATTCTTCATATTATGGTTTTCGCTGCACCAGACCCCCGCCCCAAACCAAGTGCCTGCGGCAATGTCAAACGACCACGCCTGGCTGCCCTCGAAGGGTGTCGTCGTCACAGCCGTCATATTGTTCCATATCAGCAATTTCGCATTCGTTCCATAGGTCAGCGATTTTGTAACCGGCGTTGTTTCCGTAAAGACCCCGAAAGTACCGCTCTCTTCACTATCCTCGGAAAGAACTATTTCCGTGCTCGGATTTGAATATAGCCGAAGCCAATCGACATACATCCTGGCGGGGAAAGACGCCGTAATTTCGGCCGGTTCGTTGATTTTTACATAGTTCCAGCCGCCTATCGCAAGATTCATAACGACAAAGGCGGACTGATGAAATTCCTGAAGAAAACTTGCCTCTGGATTGCTGATGTCCAGCGACCAGAACTCCACTCCATCCAGATACGCACGCATCATCGTTGGCGTCCAGGATAGCTTATACAGATGATAATCCTCATTCAAATTCACCGGGGCATCGGTAAATACCGCATGGCTGGCGTAATTGCCGTTATAATCCCAGTGTGCCGCCGCATTGAGCCGCCTGTTGGCAAGCCCGGCGTCCAGGGCCGAGCGGGAACCTAATTCGACAATATCGGTTTCACCGCAGTCAGGCCAGTCAATCGGTCCAAAATTATTGCCAAGCAGCCAGAACGCCGGCCACAGTCCGTCGGCAATATCCGGCATTTTAATCCTTGCCTCCAGTGTTCCATATTTAAAAGCAAATCGGCCCTGTGTCAAAAGCCGGGCTGAGGTGAATTGTCGTCCGCCGTAACTTTCCCGCAAGGCCTGAATCACCAGCTTGCCGTCTTCAATATATGCGTTTTCAGGGCGCGATGTGTAATACTGCAGTTCACCATTGCCCCAGCCGCCCCCGCCGATGTCGTATGTCCAGACATTTTTATCAATCGCAGGGCCGTCAAACTCATCCGACCAGATCAAATCCGAATAAACAGTCCCAGCGGCCAAAAGAAAAATTAATGCGCTCATTAGAGATGATTTTAGAAGCATTGTCGGTGATCTTTCAGAATAAAATCCATCTTGTCAGACCTATAGTGATAACGCACTTTAAACAAAATAGCTAAAAAACACAAAAACTACCCTTTTATGGCTGGGCTGGCCACCATTCAATACAAAATTTGGAACAGCCCGAGGTCAATATCGAGCCGTTCCGCATATTTTAGTGAAAACTGCTATTTCCTTCGGCGAATGACAAGTCCGCCCAGGCCAAGGAGGATCAAACCGGCCGGCTCGGGGGTAAGCACCGCTTTATCAACCAGCATATTACCGATGGAGCCGACAAAGGCGCCTCCTTCGAGGCGAATCGAAATAAAGGCCGCATCCGCTCCGGCCGCCGCGGTCTGACCGATAAAGCCGAACCGCTGATAGACGCTTGTCAGTGATGTTCCGAACTGGACCATGGGGGTCACGCCCTTGACGCCGCCGCCGTTGCTGCCGTCACTATCGAGCCACTGAACCTGGTAAAATCCGACCACGCCCGGGCCTGCCAGACCTTTGGCATAAAAGCTGAAATCATAAGCTTGTCCGGGAATTATCGAGCCGGTCAGCGTCTGCTGCAGGATTTCGGCCTTTGTGCCGGTTTCAGAAATGTAGTTGACGATAAATTCGGCCGCATAACTGCCGTTGTACGAATTCCCGGTCACGCGGGTCACGGATGCCGTATTGCCGATTGCGTTGACCGACCAGTTGTCCACGATGGTACCGATAGGCGACTCAAAACCTCCATTGCCGATGAGATTTGCGTTGGCTGCACTGACCAGGCAGGCAACACATAAAAAAACAAGCATCTTTTTCATTTCACCTGTCCTCCACAAATAAAACTCTGGTTACCCAAACCATCAGCCACACGGCTGTGTATTTCAACTTGTTCCAGTGTGTGCCGCTCAGCACGGGGCAAGCGATTCCGCCCGCGGCGACATGTTTTATTTTAGCAACCGAGGGTTAAATTGTAATTCTATATTTTTGAATAGTTTCTGTCAAGATTAATAACGATATTGCCCCTTCTGAGGATAAACTCTGTTTGGCAGATTACTACCCTTGCCTATCCCGGATGATATATTTGTGGATCGCACGAGTGGGGTATTTGTTTTGAGGTTATTCACGTGAAAATAAAATTGCCTGCCTTGCCGACATCTGAAATTCGGAGATAGATAATCAGTTTCTCCTCAGTCAGAATGTCGGGCAAGGGCATGTTCAGATATATCCGTCTTTGAACGGCAATGGTCTGGATAGAATTATCTGTTGTTGTTAAAGCCCATTTATGATAATCACATTCAGCACGGTTTTTTTTGCTGACAAATACACCCTTACTGTCCATGACAGCGTAATCAGTGCTGAGCTTTACAGAGAATATTTTCTGCGTTTTTCCTGTGCAATTTAGTATAATATCCGCATCACTGGGAAATGTCGGCTGATACTGTTGTTGAAAACATTTTTTAGAGGTTAACTTATGAGATTTTTCTATAATCGAATATTGTTCGGCGTATTCATGGTCATGCTGTTTCTTTCAGTTTCATGGGCCCAACAGGATGCAGTGGAATATTATCTTGCATCTGACGGATCCGACAGTAACACCGGAACACAGGGAAGCCCTTTTCAAAGTCTTGAAAAAGCCAAAGAAGCGGTCAAAACTCAATTAAAAGAAACCCCCGGCAAATCGGTAGTCGTTAATATTAAAGGAGGTGTATATTATCTCAAAACCCCGGTGGTGTTTACCTCAGAAGATTCGGGAAGTAAGGAATCGTCCGTGACGTATAAGGCTGTTGATGGTCAGAGACCCATTTTTACAGGGAGTCTGGTGTTGAAAGGCTGGCAACCGCTCAGTAATCCGGGGAAGCTGGAGTTATTGCTTCCTGATGTAAAAGGAAAGATTTATTTCACAGATTTAAAGGCGGCAGGAATCCCTGACTTTGGCGATCCGACG
>JBDKVE010000009.1:0-10109 GCA_039679345.1 Anaerohalosphaeraceae bacterium | reverse complement strand
GGGATATCAAGCTGCCCAACCGGATTCAACTGGGCCGCGGCAACCCGAAGGTCTCGCTGATCAATCCAGAGCAGGAAGAGGAGGTCGAAGACCAGACTGAATTGGTTGAAGGTGAGGAACAGACGGTTGAGGACGTCGGCGAAGAAGCTCAGGTCGAAGCTGTTGAAGAGGAAGTGGAAGCCGAAGAAACTGAAACCGAGGAAGTGGAAGAAAAGGCTGAGGCACCCAAGCCCATCGTCAAACCGCGTCCCGTACCCAAGCCCAGACAGCCGGAATACAAGCCTGCGACCTACGATGATTATCAGCTTCCGCCGCTGGACCTGCTCAAAGAGCCGGAAAAGGGCTTTGCCGCCGTGCAGGGCAAGATGGTTGAGGAATTGGCCCATACGCTCGAAGGCCTGCTCAATGAATTCGGCATCAACGCCCAGGTTGTCAATGCCGAGCCTGGCCCGGCCATCACCATGTACGAATTGCAGTTGGCCCCGGGCATCAAGGTCAACCAGATTTCCAATCTGGCCAATGATATGGCCCGCGCCCTGGGTTCCGGAACGGTTCGCGTTGTAGCGCCGCTGCCGGGCAAGCACACCATCGGCATCGAAGTCCCCAACAGCCAGCGCGAGACCGTCCGTCTCAAAGACCTCATTCTCCGCGGCGGTTCGCAGATCGCCCGGATGCAGATACCGTTGTTTCTGGGCAAGAGTTCCTCCGGCGAGGCGCTGGTGTCCGATTTGGCGGGCATGCCGCACTTGCTCATCGCCGGTACGACCGGCTCGGGCAAAAGCGTCTGCATCAATACCATCATCACCAGTGTCCTGCTGACCCGCCGTCCGGATGAGGTCAAGCTGATTTTGATTGACCCCAAGATGGTCGAAATGGCGGCCTTTGAGTCAATCCCGCACCTGATGTGCCCGACGATTACCGAGACACGCAGGGCTGAACAGATTCTCGAATGGGCCACGACCACCATGGATGAGCGGTACGAACTGCTGGCTGAGGCCAAAGTCCGCAACATCGCTTCGTATAATATGCTGTCACCGGAGCAGATTAACGATATTTTCAAGCCGTCCACGCCGGAAGAAGAGATCAAAGTCCCCAAGAAGTTGCCCTATATCGTGATTATTATCGACGAGCTGGCCGACCTGATGATGACCAGCGCCAAGGAAGTCGAAGCCTATATCGTACGTATCGCCCAAAAGAGCCGTGCCGTCGGCATTCACCTAGTGGTCGCCACCCAGCGTCCGCAGGCCACGGTTGTGACCGGCCTGATTAAAGCCAATATGCCCTGCCGCATCGGTTTCCGTGTGGCCGCCCGCATGGACAGCCGCATCATTCTCGACCAGAACGGCGCGGAGACCCTGCTGGGCCAGGGCGATATGCTGTTCCTCAAGCCCGGTACCAGCGACCTGATCCGTTCTCAGGGTGCCTATCTGGACGACGACGAAATGCGCGGCATTGTGAATTTCCTCAAGGAAGTGGCCCAGCCGCAGTACAACCCCGACCTGATGCAGATGAACCGCATCGATATCGGCGAGGGCAGCAAGGATGACCTGTTCGATAATGCCGTGCGGATTGTGCTGGAGACCAAGCGCGGCAGTGTGTCGCTGCTGCAGCGGAAATTGTCGATTGGCTACGCCCGCGCCAGCCGTATTATCGAGATGATGGCCAATGCCGGCATCCTTGGCGACTACAAAGGCTCACAGGCCCGCGAAGTGACCATGACGCTCGATGAATACGAAGAGATGCGGAAGAACATGCTGGCTGATGAAGTCGCCGGCTACAAAGACCTCGCTCATGAGGCCACCTCCGACGATGAAGAAGACTACGACAGCCCCACCGAAGACGTGGATGAAGACGAGGACGACGAAAAGTAAACCGTTTTAAGGGAAGGAGTGATTATGTATTGCCCTATTTGCAAACATACCGCGATGCACCGTAATCAACTGGAGGATAATCTGACTGCGTATGAATGCAGCCAGTGTTCGGGTCGATGGATTGCATCTTATCAATATTGGCAATGGCAGGAAAAAAGCGGCAAGAGTCTTCTTTCAACTGTGGTGGATAACTTGCCATTGACCGTTCAGGATAGTCCCAAAGCCAAGCTGTGCCCGGAGTGCGGCCATTTCCTGCGGCGGTTTCCGGTGGGTCATGGTGTTGAATTCTCTCTGGACCACTGCGGCAACTGCGGCGGCATCTGGTTTGACAAAAACGAATGGGAAGCCCTTAAAAGCCGCGGCCTGCACGACGATGTGCATAAGATATTCTCGGAAATCTGGCAAAACCAGGTACGTCATGACCAGCAGACCAGGGCTATTGACGACATGTATAAGGCCCGGTTTGGCCCGGCCGATTATGCTAAAATCACAGACATCAAACAATGGCTCCAGAAGCATCCCCTGCGGTCGGAGTTGCTGGCGTTTTTGAAGGCATGATATATAATGCCCTGATGATTACCCGATTGTCAAAGCTTTTTATTGGTCAAAACATTTTCTGGTTTTCCAGACAGGAAAAACACTCGGCATCGTTTTCGGCCTGAAAGGCCAGTTTAAAACAGCCCAGGGCAACGCCCTGGGTTTATGATCGCCCACACGCCAACGCCCTGAAAGGCAGTATAATCAATCCCACAGATATTGGTCATTATATTCAACATTGTATTTTTCCAGAAACGCCAGGAATTCTTCCTTAAACGTAACGTGGCGATGATGCTCTTTTTGTTCGGTAATATATCGCATTACCGTGTCCCGCTGCGAACTGCTGACCGAAAATGCTCCGTAGCCATTCTGCCAGGCGAATTTCTGGTAATCTTCATGTTTGGTTTTTATCCAGCGGCTGCTGTTGCGTTTGATCTCTTCGATATATTTTGACAATGCAATCGTTCTGGGCAGCGACGACAGAATGTGAATATGGTCTGAAGTTCCATTGATTAAATGCGGGATGCCGCCGACCCGCTTGATGGTATCGCCCATGTAGGCATACAGTTCAGGCTCGATAGTCGGCTGGAGATAGGGATAGCGTTCTTTGGTGCTGTAGATAATATGAACATACACCTGAGCCAGGGATTGCGACATAATGAATTATCCTGCCCCTTCAGGGCGTAAAATGGGTTTTGTATTCTATCCCCAGGGCGTTGCCCTGGGCTAAGTTATCCCGGCCCTTCAGGCCGCTAAGCGAATCATTACTGTTTCATTCTCATTGTCTAAAAAATCTCAAATGATTGAAATTCATAACCGACAAATACATGACCTGAAACCTAATCTTTCGGCCTGAAAGGCCAGTTTAAAACAGCCCAGGGCAGCGCCCTGGGTCCCTGGCCTCCAAACCCTCGCGCCCTGAACAGGGCAGTATAATCTTCCGGCTCTCACTAATTGCTGCCAGCCATCGGCTGGGCCGGCACGGCCTCCAGTCGATTCAACTGCATCCCCGCCTGCATCCCCTTGAAGATGCTGAATCCCGCGAAGGCATGAAACGCCACGCTGAGCCAATCCTGTGCCCACAGACACAATAGGCCGTCCAATCAATACAGCGCCTGCCCGGAGTTAAATACCGCCGTATAGCGTTTGTGACTGAAGACACCGAATGCGCCGTATATTCCCGCGATGATGCAGTTGAACGCAAATGCGGCGATCTTTGCGCCTGAACCGATTTCCTCCGACAGGTTGCTCCCGATGCCGTCGAACACCTGCGTGATGCCCAGCCCGAAGATAAAACCCATCGTGCTGCCGCTCATAAACAGCAGCGAATTAATCAGGCTCAACGCCCCAATCCAGTAAAACCACGATGCCCCTCCCCTGAGCTGACCTTCCAGTTGCATTTTCATCTCGATCTGTGCCGCTTGATTCCCATTTGCCGCCGCATTGTCCTGCATTTGTTCAGTCATGTTGACCTCCTTACATGAAAAGTTGTCCTTCTTATCTGACGTCAGATAAGTGATTTTAAATACTAATCAAAACGAGTATGTACATTATAAAACAAAAAATCATAAATTGTTGAATCGGGAAAGCGAAGTGAATGTGGATTCTTTTCACGACTTGCCAATTCGTATTGTAGACTATTAAATCCTCTTTGTGCAAGCCAATGTTTATGATGGGGAGATATGCCTAACATGGTTCCAAAACATTTACCTCCGGCACCTGGTGTGCCCGAAGTGTTTCCAAGAAGTCCAAATTCTAAATTTGAATTAGAGTAATCTGTAAAAAGGCGTTTTAGATTTTCTTTGAGAAAACCAAAGCCTAAAAAATATATTCTTGTAGCATTTTTGATTAATTTCTGTGCTTCTTGGAATTCAGGACTTGTATGTGTGTTGGGATCATGAATAATTTTTATAGAATCTTCTGCCGTTCGAAGGTACTGTGTCAAGAAATGGTTGTCCAAATTATCATATGGTATTGCAGTCTTAGGATCAGGACTTAATTCTGGAAGTTCACCAAGTTTGCCGTATATATGCAGTATCGGAATCTTCAGTAATACTGCTGAGCACTCATGGAGGCTTCTCTTGTATTTTGCATGTAGACAGGTTAGAAGATAATACTCAAGAGACCGGTCATAATTGAAGGTTATGATTGAGGCTTTATTCTTGATGGGAAAATCTTCGAATTTACAGTCTTTGCACATTTGATTAAAAAGAAGCTGATACCAATGACCGTCAGAAAATCGGACTGGCGTCTCTTTATCTTTATTATTATTTATTAGATAAGACAGCCATTGATCAAAAAGGAATTGTCTTTTTTCATATCTTAAAAGAATATTTGTAATTAATAGTTTCCCTATTCGTCTGTAATCTTCATGATATTCAAGAAATGAATCGATAGATTCATCGGGGGACAACAATAAATTGTCTCTGAATTCTTGAGCGAAGGCCTTATGCAGATGGATACTCTTAGAGTTGTTTGTATTTACATTTATTATGGGGTAGATATCAGTATTGTCACGACGCAATTGTTCCCATATTAAGGCTTTTAGTTGTTTACCTGATGGGAAGCCATAGGTCATGCTTGCGCCTGCACCGAGGATTAAAACCGTTTCTTCTGTAATCATATTGTCTCCTTCCAAAAAGAAAAGGCAGGCCGCTAAGCCTGCCCTTTAATCTGCGAACCCCGAACTACGCACTCTGGACTTTACTGTTAATCTCATCTTTCAACTGTTGTACCAGGTTCGCCGTATGTTCCACCGCGCCGGCCAGGTCGATGAGCTGTTTATCCTTATCCCGTCGGAGTTTCAGTTCCACCTTGCCCTCGGCCAGCGTCTTGGGCCCGATGGTCACCCGCACGGGAATGCCCAGCAGGTCGGCGTCTTTGAACTTCACGCCCGCCCGCAGGTCCCGGTCGTCCAGCAGCACCTCGACACCCCGCGCCGTCAATTCATCATAAATCTTCTGCGCCGTCGCCATCACCTCGTCGCTGACCGCTGCCGGCGTAATAATCACCTCCCAAGGGGCAATCGTAATCGGCAGAATCATCCCATCGTCATCGTGGCCGATCTCAACCGCCGAGGCGATAATCCGGTTGACGCCGATACCGTAGCAGCCCATCAGAGGCGGCTTTTCGGTGCCGTCCACATCCGAAAATTTCGCATCGAGCTTGACGCTGTACTTGGTCCCGAGCTTGAACACCTGCCCGACCTCGATACCCCGCTTGAACAGCAGCTTCTTGCTCTCATAGGTATCGCCCTCGACGGCGTTACGTACATCGGTCACGACAATATTGCCTCCGGCCAGCGGGAAATCCCGCCCCGGCACAACGTTGATCGTGTGATAATCGGTCTTGTTGGCCCCCGTCGCCCCCACGGCCATCGCCACCACCGCATGGTCGATGATGACCTTGTCGGCCTTATCGCAAATGCCCACCGGCCCGGCAAATCCCACCGCCGCCCCGGTCAGTTTGATAATCGTTGCCTCGTCGGCCAGCTCAATATGCTCGCCAAGGAAGAACTTGGTGAATTTCTCCATGTTCACCTCGTGGTCGCCGCGGACCAGCGCCACCGCCACCTTGCCGCCGGAGGTCTTGTATATCAGCGTCTTGATCAGGTCGCTGGGCTTGATTTTCAAAAATGCCGATACCGCCTCAATACTGCCGACATTCGGCGTGTGGACCTCGCTCATCGGGCCGACCTGTTTGGCCGGTTGCTTAGCGACAGCATCCACCGGCGCCTTTTCAATATTCCACGCCAGGTTGTTGTCGGCGGTATAAACAATCACATCCTCGCCGTTGTCGCAGGGGATGGTGAACTGGTGCGACCCTGTGCCGCCCATCTCGCCGGTCTCGGCCTGCACAATCACATAGTCCAGCCCGCACCGGGCAAACACCCGGCAGTACGCATTATACATATCCATATACGTCTTATGCAGGCTCTCGTCGGTTACGTGGAAGCTGTACGCATCCTTCATGATAAACTCGCGCGACCGCAGCGCCCCAAACCGCGGACGAAACTCATCGCGGTACTTGGTATTGATCTGGTACAGGTTCATCGGAAGCTGCTTGTACGATTTCAGCTCGCACGAGGCCAGGTACGTAAACCCTTCCTCCGCCGTCGGCGACAGCACGTTCCCGCGGCCGTGGCGGTCGGTGAACTTGCCGAGTGTCTCGCCGTAGTCGATATCGCGTCCGGTCCGCTGCCACAGTTCCATCGGCTGAATCACCGGCATCAGGATTTCCTGAGCCCCCGTGCGGTTCATCTCCTCGCGGATAATCTGAGTAATCTTCAAAATCATCCGATGTCCGGCCGGCAGATAGATATACGTCCCGCTGGCCAGTTTTCGCATAATCCCCGCGCGAAGCATAAGCTGATGGCTGATAATCTCCGCATCCGCGGGCACTTCTTTAACGGTCGGCAACAATGTCTGACTATAACGCATACAAACCCTTTAATTTTTAATTTACGTTTTCCATGAATAAATCATTTTATTGGTTTTAAACAATACCCAAAAAGATAAAGATAAAATCATAAATTCTAAACTCTAAATACTAAACAAATTCTAATTTTTAAAAATCAAATGTTCAAAACATGTTTTTGTTCAATAAGTTTATTTTTGTTTCTATAGTTTTGAAGTTTTTTACTTTAGAATTTGTTTAGGATTTCGGATTTAGTGTTTCGGATTTTTTTTACCTGTATTTATTTTTTCAAAAGATCACTTACGACTTCCTTCACCACCTCCGGCCTCACCTCCGCCGCCCACTGGCCGTCTCTGCAATAGACCTGCCCCAGCCGTTCCAGCAGCACAAACCGCGGCCATTTCCCTACCGCCTTTTTATCCATCGTCAGCAGGTTCAGCAGATGTTCTATATTCATATCGCATGTTGGTATTTGTTCGCTCGTAGGGTGGACCATGTCCACCTTTTTAATGCCCACACCGTCTTTACCCACGCCGCCTATTCGTGTCGGCAATCCCAACTTTTTCAACAACCCCTCAATCCGCTCCATCCGCCCATCATCGGCCAATCCCATCGCCCGCTCAAGCATCCCGGCCGCCATCATCCCAATCGCCACGCATTCCCCGTGCAGCAATTGATACTGACTCGCCGATTCCACCGCGTGCCCGACCGTATGCCCATAATTTAAAATCCGCCGCTTGTTTTTCTCCGTCGGGTCTTCCTCGACCACCGCCGCCTTAATCAGGCAATTATATCCCGCCACCGTCCCCAGCACATCTGTATCCCGCCGGAGAATCGCGTCGATATGATTTTCCAGAAACGCAAAATACTCCGGATTGGCAATCGCGGCATGCTTGACCGACTCGGCCAGCCCCGCCCGGTACTGCCGCTCATCCAGCGTCGCCAGCGTTGCCGTATCGATAAACACCGCCGCCGGATGCCAGAAGCACCCAAACGCATTTTTGCTCTGCGTGCTGTCAACGCCGGTCTTGCCCCCAATGCTCGAATCAGCCTGCGCGACCGTCGTCGTCGGGATATGCACCACCGGCACGCCGCGTTTGAACACCGCCGCCGCAAAGCCCGCGATATCTCCAACCGTCCCGCCGCCCAGCCCAATAACGACCGTATCCCGCCCGAGCCGGTGAGCCTCCATTGCTTCGAGAATCGCCGCCAGCGTCCCGAAATGCTTGGATTCTTCCCCCGCCGGCCGGATAACATAGCTCGGCACTTCACGCCCGCCGGTCAATGTCGCCAGATGTCCTGCTTTGGCTAAGCTTTCATCGGTCACGATAAACAGGGCCTTATTCGGAATCTCCCGCTCAATCCGCTCCAGCAGCCCGGACAATATCCCCGTCCCGATGACTATCGGATAGCCGCCCTCCGGCGTCGCAGGTACTTTGACTTGGATTTCATTCATTCCGTATTCAGGTCTAATATTGGATCACACTATGGATCGGATACTGGCTCAGCTTGCCGCGTCCGCCCAGCCCCGTCAGTTCAATCAAAAACGTCAGGCCGATAATCTCAGCCCCCAACTTTTCCACCAGCTCGCACGATGCCGCCATCGTCCCGCCGGTTGCCAGCAGGTCGTCAATCATCACCACCTTGCTGCCCGACGTCAGCGCATCGGTATGCATCTCAATCGTATCGCTGCCGTATTCCAGGCCATACGTGATCGCCTCCGTCTGAAACGGCAGCTTGCCCTTCTTGCGGATCGGCACAAATCCGCAGCCGATCTCCCGCGCCACGGCCGCTCCGAAGATAAACCCCCGGGCCTCCACCGCGACCACTGCGTCAATCTCCTGTCCGTAATACGGCTCGGCCTGTTGACGAATCGCCTGACCCAGCGCCCGGGCATTGGCCAGCAGGGGGGTAATGTCCCGAAACAATATCCCCGGCTTGGGAAAATCCGGAATATCCCGTATAAATTCCCGTAAATCCAACATAAAAACCTCCATTTATACTGGTTTTGAATGAAATCGCCGCTAGGATCACTGCCGGTTCACGTTGAAACCTTGGGTTCAGCGGCCATTCACCATCCGCCCGAAAATTATAAACAACCCACATCGATTATTAAAGGAAAAAACCGGTCCGAAAACAGCCGGGAATTTTGTTTACCCCGCCGCCGGCCCGGGCTATAGTACCCCCCGACGTGTGGTATCTGACCACGACCTTGCACAGGAACGCCCAAAGGAAAGGCATAGCGATGAACTCAGCCATTCAGATTATCCCCGCCCGGCCGCAGGATGCCCAGGCCATTGCCGACTTTCAGCTCGCCATGGCCCTCGAAACCGAGAACAAGACCCTCGACCACGCGACCGTCCTTGCCGGCGTCCAGCGGCTCATGGCCAATTCCCAGTACGGCTTTTACGTCGTCGCCCGCACCGCGACCGAGCCGGTGGCCTGCCTGATGATTACCTACGAATGGACCGACTGGAAAGACGGCCTGTTCTGGTGGATTCAGAGCCTTTATGTCCAGCCCGCCTGGCGAAAGCACGGCATCTTCAAATCCATGTTCACCCACATCCGCGACACCGCCGCCGCCAGCGCCAACTGCCGCGGCCTGCGCCTCTATGTCGAAACCCACAACCTCCCCGCCCGCAGGGCCTACGAATCCCTGAACATGACCCCCGCCGATTACTGCATGTACGAAATGAAATTCTAATAATTATAGATGCTATTTTGTGTAAAAATAAGTTTTGTAGGGGTTTGGCTGGGTATGGAATAATGAGTTTTCCTGAGACAAATTCCATATTTTTCCTGCTTGACACGATACGATAATAATCGGGACAATAGAGATTTGGAAACATCGCAAACACCTCGGGCTGTTATCATCAAAGGTTCAAAAAGGTCGCTTGCCTATTGCTTCAATGAAAGAGGGCGGATCGGCCAAAACATGTAAATTACTCATTTCTTCGAAGCATCAGGGCAAGAGGCAGGTGATTACGGTGAGGCGGTCAACCGCAATCACCTTTCTACAAGGTTGCCGCATTTTAGGGAGAAATACTCATGAAACATTTTAAATCCACACTGGTAATTATGGCTACAGGATTGCTTCTTTTTGCTTCAAACACGTCTATGGCAGCCTATCATGACATATTCAGTTATGTAGGAAACCCGGATTTGCCGCCGGATCCCTACTTTGATAATGGCGCACTCAAATGGGATGGCTGGACTTCGGTAACGCTTCCTTTTACGACAACCATTGCTTCGGGTAAATCCCTGTTTCTTGGCCTGGAAAATCTT
>JBDKVE010000008.1:0-10138 GCA_039679345.1 Anaerohalosphaeraceae bacterium | reverse complement strand
CGGCCATTGGGCATCACTACGATCATCGGTTCAGCCTTCTTATCGGCCAGCAGATTGTCCAGCAGGACATCCGGCGCGGCAAATCGCTGCCATTCGGTCTCATCACCTCCGATACCATGCAATAGATAAAGAACCGGATATTTGCGGTCGGTTGAATAGCCCGCCGGGGTATAGACAAGCATTTTACGCCGGGTGCCGACGGTTTTGGAATCGTATTCGACCATTTCCATTTTACCGCGAGCAATCCCTTCACGTTTCTGAGTAATATCAGGAGCGGGATCGGGGAATGCCGGCTTATCATCTGGTCCCAGTTGGATAGGGCCGCCGAATCGGCGTCCTGCGCCTCTACGGGCCTCCGGGGCGGGGGCAGGTTCGGCAGCCCCTGCTTGCGGAATGATTTCAATTGCATTAATCATCGGATTCTCGATCTGGGTGGTAAAGTCTATCCGAAACTGTCCATTGGTCACTTCCACGGGAACGGTTTCGACATAGGCCCGGTTGGAACCGCCGGTCTTTGCCCATATATCAAAATCCTTAAACTCCTGTCCCTGCACCGTATAGGAAAACACACGCTGGCCGGGACCGCTGATGCCCTCGAATGTTTCGGCAAAGTAGAGTTTCGCGTTATATTTGCCATTGGGAACTTTGCAGGAAAAGGCATTCATGGCGTAATGTTCACTCAAAAACAGGGGCGAATCTTTAGTTCCCGCAATCTCTGTCGCTGGATCACGATCAATGGTGGCGCCACCCTCACAACCCTGGTCCGGCTGCCAGACATTGCCGCTGGAATCTGTGAAGGGGGTGGACTGGCCGGCCTTGATACGGATAATCGGGCCGGCAGGTGTGGGACTTGCGGTGCCTGATTCGGTCGGTTTTGCGGCAGACCCAGCCGAGATAGGCTGGTCCTGGAACAGCAGCGGTGCAAACTGATAGAAGCTGCGCCTCCAGGTCTGCCACTCGTGAGCGGTATCGGGAGACACATAGGATACAGCGTGGATACCAGCCGTTTTAAGCTGCTCAACATGGGAACGAATGCCGTCCGGATTCTCACGTGAACCGCAGCTCTCGAAAATCAGTTTTACCTTCTTGTTGAATTCCTCCGCATTGGCCATGACTCCATTGTGTGCCGAAGCCGGATCGCCGACCGTGCCGCCGCTGAAGATGCCGATGTGCGAGAACACATCCAGATTCTCCATAGCGATGGCATTGGTCTGCATACCACCCATAGACAGCCCTGCCATGGCACGGTGCGGCTGATCCGCAAACGTGCGATAATTGGCATCAATCATAGGGATAATTTCTTCTAAAAGAATCTTCTTAAAGGTATCGGCCCAGCCTGTCGGCGGCCAGGGGGCACCTTCAACGCGACGGGGTCGTTCCCGGCCAGGCATACTCCAGCTACCGTTGTCCATGACGATAATAAAAGGCCTGGCTTTACCTTCGGCGATCAGGTTGTCCATAATTAAATTGGTCTTTCCCTGGCCAGGCCAACCAGTCTCATCTTCACCGCCGCCGTGCTGAAGATACAATACCGGATAACGTTTTGTGGTATCCTTGTCATACTCCGGCGGCGTATAGACAAAACAGCGACGCATATTGTTGGAGACCCTGGAGAAATAAAGATTCTGGCGTATCTGGCCGTGAGGAACATCCTTGAGAGCATAGAAATCCTGATCTTTGGCGGGAACTTCAATGCCGCTACCCCACCGGCTGGCACCATAGAAAAACATACTTCCCGGATCCGGAACCTGAGCACTGTCAATAACAAGCTGGTAGTAGTGGAACCCTTCGTCCTGGGGCTTAGAATCACCAATCCAGGTATCGTCCTGTCCTTTGGTCATCGGATATTTTACACCGCCGATATCAAGCAGGACATTCTGAGCTTGAGGCGCAACAATACGTGCGCGAACCCGGCCTTCAGAGTTCACCTGGGGATATTGCTGGCCCGGCTGATTGGTCGATGCCGGCCTGAAATCTTCCACGACCGCTGGCTGGTCCCCCTGAGCAAAACAAAGGCCTCCAGCCATGGCAATTGTCAGCAACATAATAAATCTGATGTTCATTTGATGATCTCCTTAATAAATTCTCACTATTTTTTACCTTAACTCAGTATTAAACTATCCTACTGGCTTATCTGGTTACTCACATGATAATAATCAAAGTCCACAAATCCACCGGTTTCTTTGGCAGCGAAGTTGAACAGTCCAAACCGATACCCCATGAAGTGTGGCAAAGTATAGGACATTTGCAGCACTGACCCAATTTTTGTCCATGCCTGGCCGTCGAGGCTGTAGTAAAAATAAGCCTTGTCTGTACGATCCCTGAAGTCACAGTCAATCTTGAGATACACAGTCTGTTGCTTAAGAGAGATCATCTCGATGACATCGGGCTTATCGGATTGAGCACTCACCATAACAATCGACTTGCCCTGCCCTTCCATTTTCACGCCGACGAAACCGTATTTCTTCTGCAGGGCAATCAGACCTGCACAATCGCCGTCTTTCATATTGTCAACTTCAATTTTCGTCACTGCCGAACAAACCGGACCAAAGGACCGCTGAGTCAGTGTATTATGAGCTCGCAAAACATCGCTGTCCACCCGCCCGGTGGTCAGCCGCAAATACCCGTCTCGTTCGCCAATCGACCAGTAACGATTGTCGGGATTATGGTTCCACTGCCAGGCCAGAGGCAGCGGCTCGCCGGATTTGCGATTAAATTCATCCGAAGCCACGATATTGCCTATCCCCTGTTCGTTGTCGGCAATGTCGAGTGTTACGGGCGCTTTTCCATCAATACCCAGCACCGGCCAGCCCTCTTCCCATTTGACCGGCACCAGCCAGGGACTGCGGCCAACCGAACCATTATCCTGAAACAACAGCGCATACCACTTGCCGTCCGGGGTGTCAATCAGGCAGCCCTGCGCAACCCCCTGGTCCTGTAGAACCACCTTGCCCTCGTAGGGGCCGGTGATCTTGTCGGCACGGTGAATAATCTGCGTACGCATGCCGCCTCGCGGCCAGGTGATGTTCATCACATAATATTTTCCATTGACCTTGAGCATCTGCGACCCTTCGGCGTTCAGACCGATGTTGGGGCCTGCCACGGCACTGGCATTTTTGATCACGACATCATTAAACCCACCCTCCTTGATGCCCGTCAAATCCGGTTTCAACTCCACAAGACGAAGGTTGCCACCGCCATAGATCATATAGACCCGCCCATCATCATCGAAGAACAGGGAGTGGTCATGGAGCGAGGGGGCAAAAGAGATTTCCTTCCAATCGCCCTTTTCAATGTCTTTGGTAGTGTAGATATGCGTTCTGCCGCTGGTGCTGGAGAATGTGGACACGTAATAAGTACCGTTATGGTAACGCAGACTGCTGGCCCAGGATCCCTGACCGTAAGCACTCCTGCCATTGTCCAGTCTGAGCGCCTCGTTGTCTGCCAGGGTGTCGTAGGCATACCCAATCAACTGCCAGTTGACCAGGTCTTTGGACTTCATAATCGGCAAACCGGGGCTCATGTGCATCGTGGTGCTGCTCATGTAGTAGGTATCCCCTGTGCGAATGACCGCGACATCCGGTACATCGGCCCAGATGATGGGATTCTGTGCAGAATCCGCCCGGGCCGATACCGGAAATAAAATTAACGTCAAGATGAATACCAATACATAATTCTTGTTCATAGGTGATTCCTCCATGATTTTACTGGGTCACGCGAAATACGGTTAATGAATTGGCCGGTGCCGTATAGGCAAAAACCGGCTTGACGGTCTCTGTGGAAACGGCCGGCTTGACAACCGGGGATTTTCCATCCTCATTTACGGCATTGGCGTCTGGACCGGTAAGGACTGTCATTACAGCCTTCATCGAAACTTCCTGCGAAATCCCAGCCAGACGAACGCTGATATCAGCCGGTTCCTCGGCGCCGTTGACAATTTTAACGATCAAATCCCCGGTTTTAGAATCAACAACCGAAGAAGCGGCAAGCATTTTCGGCTGCTCAGGAGCGATTAACGTTTCAAGATATTGATCGCCGCTGTTTTGCCCAAAGATCTGCTGAACATAATAGTTGGCTGAAAGATAAACGCTGGTATTGTCAAAATAGATCATATCCGGCGTCCATTGCGTGTGACCGCGACGCGCCAGCAGCGGTGCATAGGAGGCAAGCAGGACCACATCGCCATTGCGCTCATAGCTGGTCAGCCCGGCAGCTTCAGCCAGGGCCGACCGCAGGGTATTGCGTTTTCCGCGATCGTGTGCTGCGTATTCGCCGACGTACACTTTTGAATCGGCACGATTGTATGTATTGTAGCGATTGAGGTTGTCCCAGAACCACTGCGGATTGACATAGTAGTGCTCATCCACCATCGGAAGCTTAAGCTCCCTGGCGAATGCCCAGCCATTGTCGTAGTCTTCACCGCTGGCAAAGGGACCGACCGTACCTACCACAATAATCTCGGGATGCTTTTGCTTCAACGCCTCATAAATCATCTTGAAACGTTCTCTGAAAATCGGTGTGATGGCATCTTCGTTGCCGACGCCGATATATTTGAGGCCGAACGGTTCGGGATGACCTGCGGCCGCCCGTTTGGCACCCCATGGGGATGTTGCCGGCCCGTTGGCCCACTCTATCAGGTCAAGCACATCCTGAATATAAGACGGCATTTCGTCGAGGGACAGACCTTCCTGACCGCGACCGGGGGAATTGCCCGCATGCTGACAGCATACGCCGGCGGTCACAACGGGAAGCGGCTTGGCGCCGATGTCTTCACAGAATTGGAAAAACTCGAAATAGCCCAAGCCCATCGTCTGGTGATAGCCCCATAAGTTGCGGCCGGAACGACGCTGTTCTACCGGGCCGATACTGTCTTTCCAGTCATAATACTGATGAATGCCCGTGCCGTGAACCAGGCAGCCGCCGGGAAAACGCATGAACTTCGGCTTGATGTCGGCGATGGCCTGGGCCAGGTCCGCCCGCAGGCCGTTTGAGCGATTGCGGAAGGTTTTTTCCGGAAGCAATGAAATCATATCCAGGCAGAGCCCACCGGCTTCATGAGCCAGCAGAACCATGCGTGCGTCGCTCACTGTGCGTGTGGGTACCAGCGTTGCGCTGTATCGCGCCCATGCGCGGCCTTTAATCTCCATTTTGGTTTCCGCAAGCACCTCGCCTTCCTTTGTCTCAAGGCGCACAGTCGCCGGCATGGGCTTGCTGTTGTCGCCGCGACCCCACATCTGTCCCATAAACGCCTGATAAGCCCAAAAGGACGCCTCGTATTTTTCACCAGCTTTAATAACTATGCCGTCAAACCCGCCATTGGCAATGCCCACGCCGTCACCCGGAGTGCGAACTGTCAGTAGCACATAATGCGGATTGTCCCGGTGAATGGGACGCATATTTGCCACTCCGATGGAACCGTCCCCGCTGCCGCATTTCTTAAGTTCCCAAAATTTGAGCGGGTGCCACTCTGACTGCTCAGTCGGGCTGTATTCAAATGAACGATTCTGAATCAGCTCGGCATAAAGTCCACCATCGGCTGCATAGTTCAGGTCTTCGAAGAACACCCCGACAAGGTCTGGGCTGATTGGTTTTCCGGGCTTGCCGGCCTGAACCGTCAGTTCAATGGGGTCGGCATAAGCAGTAGAAACAGCCAGCAGCATTACTGTCAGCAGCCTTTGGGCTATCCATTTCCCTGTGCATAGAGACAAGTGATGTTGAAATTGTTCCATAACAAGACTCCATTTGGTTATAGTTTTTGTACTGTAAGCATGACTTTCTGCAGATCACAATCTCGTGATGAATTCCCGATCATAATTTCAAATTCACCCGGTTCTACAACATACTCCATGTCGATGTTATAAAAGGCCAGATGTTCCGGCGTAATATCCAGAACAACCGTCTCGGTCTGTCCAGGCTTCAATGTAATCCTCCGGAAGCCTTTGAGCTCTTTGACAGGACGCGTCACCGAGCTGACACAGTCGCGGATATACATTTGCGCCACTTCATCCCCGGCCCTCTTGCCTTTATTGGTGACTTCGACCGATATTGTCGTCGATTCGTCCGGTCGAATAGTCTGTTTTTTCAGGTGGGGCTGTCCGAACTCAAACCGGGTATAACTCAGCCCGTATCCGAACGCATATAACGGGCTGACATCGTCAAACAGATAGCCTCGCCGGGCCGAGGGTTTGTAATTGTAATAACAGGGAATATGGCCAACCGAACGCGGAATCGAAATCGGCAGCTTGCCGCCGGGATTGACATCACCAAAGATAACGTCTGCAATGGCCTTTCCGGATTCCTGCCCCAGATACCAGCATTCTAAAATCACGGCGACTTTTTTATTTAGATGAGATATTGATAGAGGTCTTCCGTTAAATAAAACCGCAATTACGGGTTTTCCTGTAGTAGCCAGAGCATCAACCAATTCATCCTGCAGACCGACCATATTAAGCGTGGTGCGGTCGCCCAAATGGTTTAGGGCCCAGGCTTCTCTTGAGGTTTGTTCATTACAGCCTAAGGCCAGTATGATAACATCGGCCTTTTGGGCGACTTTTACAGCTTCGGCAATCGATTTACGATCTTCAGCAGGATTACTGGGTGTGACATCATCCTGCTGCCAGGAGCCGCCGATGGTGATTTTACAGCCCTCGTGATAAAGGACCCTGGCAGAATCTCCGACGCGGTCTTTGATTCCCTGCAAGACACTGATGAAGTGATTGGGTACACCACTATAACCACCCAGCATGATTCGGTTGGCATTGGGGCCGATGACGGCAATGGTTTTAATTTTCTTTTCATTCATCGGGGCCAGTGAGCCGTCATTTTTCAGCAGCGTAATTGTTTTGCGAGCTGCTTCCAGAGCAAGTTTATTGTGCGCATCACAGCCAACGATTTTTTCAGCCTCATCGGGATTGACAAATGGGTCTTCGAACAAGCCGAGCTTGAATTTCCATTCCAGCATCGGTGCAATCAATTCATCCAGGGCCGATTCCGACAAACTGCCTTCCCGTACAAGTTCCACCAGATGTTTATAACAATCCGGATCAGGCAGCTCGATATTAACGCCGGCTTTTACAGCCAGTGCCGCAGCCTGTTTGCCATCCTCGGCCAGATGATGACCATATAAATCCGGCCGCTCATGGAGTTCGCGGATGGCATAATAATCGGATACAACATATCCCTTAAAGCCCCATTTCTGACGCAATACATCCCGCAGCAGCCATTTGTTGGCATGGGAAGGAACACCATCGATTTCATTGTACGACGCCATAATACTGATAACACCGGCCTTGGTTATCGCTTCTCTGAAAGTAAATAAGAATGTTTCTCGAAGCACCCGGGTCGAAACGTTGACCGGTGCACAATTGGTCCCGGACTCAGGCTGACCGTGGGCGGCAAAATGCTTGAGCGTGGCAATTACATGCTTTTTATCGTTGAACGAGGCATCCCCCTGAAAGCCCTTAACAGCAGCAATACCCATTCGGCTGACCAGATAGGAGTCTTCACCGTATGTTTCCTCGACCCGGCCCCAGCGAGGTTCACGGGCCACATCCACCACCGGTGTTAACGCCTGATGTGTTCCACGAATGCGGGCTTCATAGGCGGTTACTTCAAATATCCGCTGTACCAGATCCGAGTCAAACGTAGCGCCAAGACCAATTGGTTGTGGAAAACTGGTTGAGCCGACTGCTGCAAGGCCATGCAGACATTCCTCATGAAAAATAACGGGAATACCCAACCGGCTGTTTTCCAAAAAGAATTTCTGGATCGCATTAGTCAGCTCAGCATTTTTCCGGGGGGATAGTCCGCCACCAGCGTCACTGGGACGACCGACCTGCCCCAGACCTTGCTCCTGGCTAAAGACAGCCTTGGCCTTTTCAAGGTCAAAATTACCCTTCTCATCGACAAGGGTTTTAACTTTGTCCATCCAGATACACTGCATCTGGGCGGCTTTTTCTTCAAGAGTCATTCGTCCAAGCAGGTCTTTGACGCGTTTTTCAACGGGCAAATCTACATCTAAATAAGCCGGTATTTTTGTTTTTCGTTTTTTCATTTTAATTGGCCTCCAATTGGACGGTTTTTACGGCATCAAATGCAGGCTCAAACTGTTACCTAATTTTAAGGCAAGACAGAGAACAAATACATCCAACCTTAAAAAATTATTTTTATTTTACGTATTGTTTACGACGTTCAATCAAATCATCCTGAATTTGAAATTCCATCTTTTTGTTGATGGAATAGAATAACAGAATCACGACACCCACAATAAATGGTATAGCCGGGTAGATGCTTGACGTCAGCCGAATACCGTACAGGGCTCTTTCAGTTTGCTGTACATTGGCAACGTATCCATAGTGCGACAGCATCCAGCCTCCGATTGCCCCACCAAATCCAAGACCTGCCTTCAGGCCGAATACGATAGCGGCGAAGACCACGCCGGTTGCCCGTCGGCCGTTTTTCCATTCCGAATAATCTGCAACATCGCCCATCATAGCCCACAACAATGGAATCGTGACGCCATAGGCAAGCTGAGATAACGTCTGAAGAACCACGGCTCCAAGCACCGCATCCGGTCCCAGGACGATAAAAAAGCCCCAGCATAATGTCGTCAATGCCAGGCCAACAATAAATACATTTCTTTTACCAAACCTCAAGGCAAGTGATTTCGAAAATCCGATACCGATAAGCGTTGTAATAAGACCGCAAATATTAAATACACTGAACATTCTGCCCGAAACGGTATCAATATCCTGTGACTCCGGTGCCAGATGGATACTCTGCAGGAAGTTTGTCATCGCATCCATATCAATATAATATTTAAAGAAATAGATCATGTTTCCGCCACGCAAGGCCAACGTGATAAAGATGAAAATAGTCAACAGGAACATGGCAATCCATGGCCCATTATGCATCAGATCTCGAATATCCTGTCCGATAGATGTCTTTTGGGCGGGATCCGGCTTGACTCTCTCTCGCGTTGTCGAAAAAGTAATGAAAAAGAACACGATAGCCAGCACGGAAAAGATGCCCATAGTCCATTGATACCCCAGTGCATTATTCCCCTTGCCGAAATATTCAACCATGGGAAGAGCCAGTCCCTGTATGGCCATTGCCGCCAGCATTGCAAACGTGAAACGATAGGAAGACAGGCTGGTCCGTTCGGCAATATCTCCGGTTATAACACCGCTTAAGGCTGAATAGGGCAGGTTGTTGGCTGAATAGACTGTCATTAATACAATATAGGTGACATAAGCATAAATTAGTTTCCCTGAGGCAGTCAGGTTGGGAGTTGAAAAAGCAAGAAATCCCATGATCCCGAATGGAACGGCCGTCCAGAGAATCCAGGGGCGGAATTTACCCCACCGTGAGTTGGTTCGGTCGGCGACAATACCCATGACGGGGTCAAAAAAAGCATCCCAGACCCGTGCTACCAGCAACAACCATCCTGTTTGTGCCGCTGAGATTCCAAATGTGTCGGTATAAAAACTCATCTGCAGAATCATCATGGTTTGAAAGATGAAATTTGCTGCGCTGTCACCCAGGCTATAGCCGATTTTTTCGCGAACAGATAGTTTTTGTGATTCATTGTGCATGTGTGTCTTCCTTAATCAGAAGTCTTGACTTTGCTGGAGCTTTCCATCTCGCCAGCAATCTTGCCCTGAACAATTCGTAAATCGAAGATTCCACCGGCATAGCTGCCTGGATGCGGCTCAAAAGTCACGGTAATTTTCTTTTTATCTTTAACCAGGCCAGCCGGCAGAGGATATCGCACGGCTTGAAACTCATCCCGGTTCCATTTGCCCACCAGATTTTCAATGACCAGCTTTTCTCCGTCCACCCTGATATCAAACGTCCGACTGCCGCTTTCACGGCCCCAGTAAAGTACATAAAGCTCAAGCGGCACATCCGGGACAACCTTCAGGTCATAGCTGAACCAGCCTGGCGCCTGGACATGGCGAAAATGGAGGTTGCGGTGTACGCCGCTTTCGGAGTTTTTGTGCTGGAGATTATGGTCCACTTCGGGCTGCTGCTCGCCGGGAATCACACGGTCCACGGTCTGTCGATCCAGCAAAAGCTGCTGCTGTTCTCTGGTCTTCAATTCGGCCTGGATTTGAGTGTATGCTTCAGGCCGTACCAC
>JBDKVE010000007.1:0-9633 GCA_039679345.1 Anaerohalosphaeraceae bacterium | reverse complement strand
TTGACAAACGCAACCCACTTGTCTTCGCTTTCAAGGTATTGATCAAAGGAGACGTTGCATACCACCCCCCCAAAACCCTGCGTACGAAGTTTATCAATGGTCTGTTCCTGGGCATCCGGGGAGTCGGGCCAATTGTGAATGATTTTCAAGATGCGAGCATCGGCTGGGGGCTGTGCAAACCGCTCTTCCCATCCAGCAAAAGCAGTGCTGCCAGGGAAAGTGCAGGCACAAAATCCATAAATCAAAGAAACCAAGAAGGTCTGCTTTATACATCTTGTACCTAAACAAGTAAATGTAGACATTTTTCCCTTGGATTCCCGCAACCTCATAATTGATACGATATATTGTCTCATAAATTTAACATTTACAAAACCTTGCGTTCACTGCACCCGGCGCGATTGGAACGCACGACCTACGGCTTAGGAAGTCATCAAGTAGGCCGTAAAATATTTCATAGCATAGGCTTACATCCGTTTTCCCTTATTCTTTTCATACCCGACCAACGGTAATCAACAACAGGTGTGAATTATAGCGGAAATAGTAGGGATAAGCGATGAATTAATTCTCGAATTTATACCTTGACAGGGATTGGCCGGCATGGACAATACAATAACCATTTATTTGTAAATGTAGTCTTTATTATCCCCATAACTTATGTATGTAAGTAAAGAAAAAATTGAGCAGGCAAAAAATGTCTTCAGACGGCATGGCGGTATTCTTCGGACTGCTGATGCCCTGAAAGAGGGAATTCACCCCCGTACCCTATATGTTATGAGGGATGATAATGAGCTAGATGTTCTGTGCAGAGGCACCTACCGCCTGGCCGAACTTGACCCCCTCGATCAGCAGGACTTGGTTACTGTGGCATCCAAAGTAAAGTCTGGGGTGATTTGTCTTATCTCGGCTCTTTCATTTCACGAAATAACCACCCAGGTTCCTCATGAAATATATGTAGCAATCGGTCGTACAATGGCCTATCCAAAACTGAAATACCCCCCTACCCGCTTTTTCCGATTTTCGGAAGATGCTTTTCATGCCGGGGTAAAAATCCATAAAATCAGCGGCATTGAGGTGAAAATATATTCTCCGGAAAAAACCATTGCTGACTGCTTTAAATATCGAAATAAGATCGGTCTCGATGTAGCAATTGAAGCCCTGAAATTCTGGAGAAAGAAAAATAATGCCAGAATTGATAAGCTGATAGAATATGCTAAAATCTGTCGAGTTTATAATGTCATCAAGCCTTATGTCGAGGTAATGCTGTGAGTCAAATAATCCGGAAAAGATTTCTCAAAGGAAGGGTTTTCTCACAAGGTCTAAAATATCTGAGATTCCTGTGGACCTTGAAGAAGTCCTTAAATCCGTCAGAATTTATACCCGACGGGTATGATTATTCCGCGAGCAAAAGAAGCAAGTGGTTGATCCTGCTGTACTTAGCCGCGCCTAAACAGGAAATTTCAAGTACGATCAGTATATCTATTTCCTGTTCTGAGTCATAGCACCGAAAAAATCGAATTCAAAAAGATATGGAAGCCGGACTTCATGGCATGGTAATAGGCCTCCTATGTAAGACAGTCAGCGATATTAAGCTCCGAGAATATATCAATAAAGGAGTTGATGATGTACCGAACAGGTTTTTTCTGTGGTGTTGCTGTGTGGCTGGGTGGTTGGAGTGGTTTGGCCGGGGCCGCATCGGACATCCCGTATAATCAACTGGAACGGTATCAAGTCATCTGGGAAACACCCGGCAGGGATTATAACGACTCAATGCCGCTGGGTAATGGCGATATCGGCCTGAATGTCTGGACAGAACCCAACGGCGATCTGTTATTTTATATCTCCAAGATTGACAGTTGGGATGACAACGGGCGATTGCTCAAAGTTGGGCGGATACGGGTAACGCTGGAGCCCCGGCCGGTTATGGAGCCATTCCGGCAGACGCTGAAATTACGCACTGGGATGATTCAGATCGATTATGGTCAGGGCGATGATCGTATAGAATTAATGGTTTGGGTGGATGCCAACCATCCTGTTGTTCAAGTAGCGGCTGACAGTCATAGACCTCGCGTCTTGACCGCTCAAATTGAGTTGTGGCGTGCAGAGCGGTATGAACTGCCGACCATCGAGGTCAGTGATGTCATGATGGATCGCTCCAAACCCGATTTCCAGCATGGTCCTACAATTGTGGAACCGGATACCCTTCTGCGCAACCAGACCGACCGTATCGGCTGGTATCATTCCAATATAAAATCGATCGGCCCGGAGCTAACTCTGGATATTCAGGATCTGGCCGGATTTCCCATGGCAGATCCGCTGTTGGACCGGACTTTTGGCTCGGTAGTAACGGCCGAGGGAGGACGGTGTCGGGACAATCGAACTTTAACTACGGGGCCAGCCGGCAAGCAGTGCTTGAATGTGTTTGTATTGACCTGTCATCCCGGCAAGCCCCGGGAATGGCTGAAACAGATGGATCAGACCATCGCTGCGGTTCACGCGGTTCCGTTTGAAGCTCGGTTGAAGGCCCATCGTCAATGGTGGTCTGAATTTTGGGAGCGCAGTTGGATCTTTGTCGAGAATGATGGGAGCACTCAACTGCCGGCTCTTATGCAGCCCAACAATCATCCGGTCTGGATTGGTATCAGTCAACAGGGGGGCGAACGATTCGCCGGTCAGATCGGACGGGTCGCCCTGTTTAAGAGCGCTCTGAGTGAGACGGAGATAATGGCCTTGGCTGAGGATAACCGGGCCTTGTTGCAATCATCTGATACCCTGCTAGAATGTCGTACGGATGTAACTTCCGGCGCTCCAATCGATACGTTGAGAACCACTGATCAGCTATCTCAACTGACATTGGAGGCATGGATTCGACCGGAAAAGATGGCCACCAGCGGGGGCCGGATTATTGATAAGACTACACCGGGCGGGACCGATGGTTTTCTGCTGGACAGTTATCCGGGTAACAGTTTGCGATTGATTACCAAGGCGGCCACCTTGAGTGTACACGACCTGTTGACGCCGGGTCAGTGGCATCATGTAGCGGCGGTAATTGACCGGGCCAGCGGCAGGATCGAATTGTATCACAATGGCAGACAAGTGGCGGGGGAAACCGGTTCAACAGATGAAGAGGGGTTTGTTATTACGCGCGGCTATATTCTACAGCGGTTTATTACCGCCTGTGCGGGGCGGGGCGATTATCCGATTAAATTTAACGGTTCGATTTTTACAGTGCCCGCAAAAGGGGCACCGGGTGACGCCGATTATCGTCGTTGGGGGCCGGGCTATTGGTGGCAGAACACCCGGTTGCCTTATATCAGTCTGTGTACCAGCGGCGATTACGACATGATGAGACCGCTGTTCGATATGTATACCGGGGAAGTATTCGAATTATCGAAGTATCGTACAAAGCGATATTTTGGATTTGACGGAGTCTATTATCCCGAGTGCATCTATTTCTGGGGCGCGGTTTTCAGTGAAAGTTACGGCTGGATCCCCGCGGCGCAGCGCCAGGACAAGCTTCAACAGAGCAGCTGGCACAAATGGGAATGGGTGGGCGGATTGGAACTGGTCTGGATGATGCTGGATTATTACGAGCATACTCGGGATGAAGCTTTTTTGCGTGACAAGGCAATCCCGGTGGCCAACGCCATCATCTCCTTCTTCGATCATTTCTATCAGACCGGTCCTAATGGCAAACTGGTAATGTCTCCCTCTCAAGCACTGGAAACCTGGTGGAAATGCACCAATCCCATGCCCGAGGTTGCCGGTCTCCGGGCGGTGACAAAGCGTCTGTTGCAACTACCCCAACTTATGGCCACCGATTTTCAGCGTGATCAATGGCAGCGATTTTACGATAAGCTCCCCACGCTCCCCACCCGTTCCGTCGATGGCGTTGAGATGCTCGCCCCGGCGCAAATATTTGATCAGAAAAGTAATGTCGAAAATCCCGAACTCTATGCGGTCTTTCCATTTCAGTTGGTTACATTTGCCCAGCCCACCGCGAAACTGGGGATTGAGGCACTTAATCATCGTTGGGACAAAGGCAACGCCGGCTGGCGCCAGGATGATATCTTTATGGCTTATCTTGGATTAACTGATCAGGCGCGTGAGAATCTGGCCGGCCGGGCCAGGAAATCGAACTCGTCCTTTCGGTTCCCGGCCTTCTGGGGACCCAATTATGACTGGGTGCCCGATCAGGATCACGGCGGGATTTTGATGCGGGCCCTGCAGTCCATGTTAATGCAAACCGATGGCAAAGCCATCTGGCTGATGCCGGCCTGGCCAACAGATTGGAACGCTGATTTTAAATTGCATGCTCCTGATTGTACAACGGTATCGGGCAAGATACGTCATGGCAAGATTGAAGATTTGTCGGTAGAACCCAAGAAGCGTTTGGATGATGTGATTGTCTGTCAACCCAGGAACAGCAAGGCGCAATGATTCAGAAGGGATACACGGATGAATAAAAAACCGAGTTTTAAACCGAATATCGCTTGGAATATTATGCTGTTGAGTCTGCTGGCATTTATCAGTTTGAGGCTCAATGTAAATGGTCAGACCCATGGCTCAGAGCAAAAGGCCATCCAATCCCGAGCCGATGGAGTGATCCAGTTAGATGCGGCCTCAGCGGTTATTCATGGACAAACGGTTCGTTATCAGGTTCTGGAGGGAACAGGCACTATCTGCTGTTGGACCAATGCGGATGACTGGCTGGAATGGACCGTGGCGATTGACCAGCCGGGTGAATATGTGGTGGAGATTCGATATTCCTGTGAAGCGGGATCCCAGGGCAGTGCTTTTGATATCGCATTGGGTTCATCGACACTTTCGGCTCAAATCGCTGAGGATACCGGGACCTGGTATGATCTTGAATTCCTCAAGCTGGGCGATCTGAAGGCGGAACAAGCGGGGAATCAGGTATTGATGCTCAAACCCACACGCAAACCGGGTCTGGCGGTAATGAATCTGGTCTGGCTGCGGTTGATTCCCGTTGCGGATTATGCCTCTTATCTAGGGCGAACCAGAGCCGAGCGCCAGCCCCAGCCGATTCCACTGCCGGATAAGGTCTTTGTCGTGCCCAATTTCCACCCCGCCAGTTGCGGCTGGCTGGCCAACTGGTCGGTAGAGAGAAATTACTGTGCCAATTCTTATCTGGATCATCTCGGTCGGGTGGGGGATGATGCCGCCTATCATTTCGCGCTTTCCGAATGCAACAATATGATCGCGATTCTCAACTTTCAGCCCGACCAATTCGTTGAATTAAAGCAACGCATCACCGAAGGTCGGGTCGAACTGGTCAATGGCTTTTTCCTGGAGTCGACCATAAATCTCTCCGGTGGTGAGGCGCTGGCCAAAATGGGGATTGAGGGTTTGCGCTGGCAACGGGAGATGATGGGAGCGGTTCCGCGTTTTAGTTGGACCATTGATGTCTGCGGTATGCATGACCAGATGCCCCAACTTTGCAACCAGCTTGGCCTGGAGGCACTGATTTATACCCGGTGCAATCGTACCGACAAGACAATCTTCTGGTCGATCTCACCTGATGGCACGCGAATATTAACACTCGTACCGGGCCATTATTCCGATAATTTGGGGGGGGCTTACGATGCCAAAACGCCGCTGACCCAATCGCAGCTGCGCCGAACCGCCCAGACGATATCGGATAAGCTCAACCAGACCCCAACGAGTGCACCGGTTTTAGTCTTGGGTGGCTATGGCGATTACGCGCTGGCCCCACCGCGCAAGGAGAATCCCAGTGAGTTTTTGGCGCAATGGCAAACCTACCGGCCGGATTGTAAAATCGAGTATTCCACCTTTTCGCGTTATATTGATACCCTTATGCCCGATGTCAAAGCGGGTAAGGTTGTATTGCCTACGATTCGGGCCGGGACCGGTTATACCTTTGACTCGTTCTGGATCGAAAATCCACGGATCAAGACAGGCTATCGACACAATGAACACACCTTGCAGGCTGCCGAAATGATGGCAACGGTTGCCAGTCTGAACTCTGGATTTAACTACCCGGTACAGATCTTTTATCACGCCTGGTTACAGATGCTGTTGAATATGGACCGCAATACGCTGTGGGGTTCGGCCGGTGGAATGGTGTTTGAGCATGAGACCTCCTGGGATGCCAACGACCGACTGGTATGGGTGCTGCAGCATAGTCAGGAGGTAATGGCGGATGCGGTTGGCAAACTGGCTGGTGCGGGCGAGGGGATTACACTTTTTAATGCGGCTAACTGGCAGCGCAACGACCCGCAACGATGGTCTCTGGCGGCTGGACAATCATTCAAGGATTGTGTATGTGAAGTGACTTCTGATGCCACGATCTTGTGCCAGTTCGATATTCCTTCCATTGGCTTGACAGGGATGGAATTGGACTCCAAACCGCCAGTAAAGCCGAAATTGATCGAACTCCCCCAGGTCATTGAAACTGATTATTATTTCGCGAGGCTCGATCCAGCCAGTGGTGTTCTGACCAGCTTAAAGTTAAAATCCTCTGATCGCGAATTACTGGGCGGTCTGGCAAATGTGATTGTTGCCGAGAAACATGCCGGTCGGGGTGATCCCGGTGATTTCACCAGCCGCCGGCCGGAACGAACCCGGTTGGGAGCCACGACCGATTATCCGGCGGCCCTTACGGTTACCGAAGGGCCGCTGACGATAACGGCAGAGGCGACAGGTAACTTTTATGGGGACGGCCAGTCATGCCGCCTGATCCGGTTTTACAAACATCATCCGCGCATCGAGTTTGAGACCGAATTGAATGACATTCCCAATCTGACCGTGGTAGTGGCGGAGTTTCCGCTGGCTGCCCAACCGACGGAAATACGCCGGGGGATTCCGTTTGGATTTTCGCGGGATGATGGCTGGGTGGATGGCATTGTGCCAGCCGTGCGCTGGAGTGATTACGCCTGGAATGATGGGGCTGTGGCATTGCTGGATCGCGGACTCAGCGGCCGGGAGATAACAGATAGCACGCCGGTGGTCTTTTTAATGAACGCAACCGACAAATATTACGGTTATCCCAACCGCTGGCTCAGCGGTAAGGGCAAACACAAATTTGAATATGCCCTGGTGCCTCATACGTCCCGCTGGGCAGAGGCCCTGATTCCCCGCCTGGCGTGGGAGTATAACTGTCCTGTTATCCTAACAGGCGGATGTCAGGCAATGAAATCCAGGTCGTTTGTGGCAACTTCGGATAATGTGATTGTCGAGGCGATGCGGCGTGATGGCAGTGATATCGAACTGCGCATGGTTGAAACCCAGGGGCTGTCCGGAACGGCGAAAGTAACGCTGAATCTTCCGCACCGCGATGCCAGATTAACCAATCTGGTGGGTGAACAGGCCCGGTTGTTGACGGGTGGCCCGGAGTATCAATTTCCTATCCAACCACAACAGATCATTTCGCTACGGTTTCAAACGGATAAACCGGTGGCATCTATCCAGCCACTGACCCAATGGGATGAGCTGGTGCCGCCTGAAAAACGAGCTGCATTGCATGAGTATCAACCCAATTTGAAAGGCCATCCACCGCGCGGTTATTAATGATTTATTTACATCTGAGCGCTTTGAAAATATTACCTTTTGGACTCTGTATGATCGACATATTTGGTTCGCGGGTGACGTGCCATTGGCTCTGTCAGGATAGCGTTTTACGTTCATTTCCTGATAAAACATTGTGTTCATCTCATCTTTCTAATTTGCAAATAGCGTGCCTCATCATTACACTCAGGAGGTTATGAAATTACTTCTAGTTCCCGACAGGCCTCCGGCACATTTTTGCCTTGGGCAACCAAGACATCCACCAGACATCGCTTTCCTACAATCTCGGTTCCACTAAACTGCCCAAAAGGTCCGGCGGACACTTGGCTGTTTCAGCGATAAAGGCTTTGTCATCCTCGGTGAATTCATTCGGTCAGGCCGGTTGCGGCTTGGGGTCCAGGGCTTTATGACCGCGTTCGTTAAAGTCCTTGATGATTGCCCGAACATGATGCTCGGAATAATGCACCAGTTCAGCAATCGCAGGCACTATATCCTTGGTTGGAAGCAAGCACCACCTGGGCACGGCTGACCTTAACCCGACTGGCACTGCGGCGGAGAATCCACTGAATGTGTTCGCCGTTTTTTTACGCTGTTTTAAGCATTCTTGAAAAACTTCAGTTTATACCCAACGGGTATGATTTTTTCCGCGAGCAAAAGAAGCAAGTGGTTAATGTCACTGTACTTAGCTGCGACGAAATGGAATATTTCAAGTAAGATCAGTATATATACAAAATAATATCTCGTGACTCAACACCTCTTTTTTTAAACAGTCATAGCTGGAAAACCAAACATTCACTTAGCCGTTTTTCTTTTATGGCTGTTGAGCCTGTACGGGTGCTGTTCTGGATGGTTCAATCGGAACCGGCTTGATGATCTGGTAATTGCCACTCAGGTGCATCAGACTGAACAGATACAGAAAACCATCATAATATGGATCAAAATAGCCATCCTTGTAAGGTTCCAGCTTTGCATTCCAGATAGCATCGACAAATTTCCAGCTTTTTGCCTGGGTACCCATGATTGAGGCTGCGGCCGTTGTACTGACCCATCCCAGCGAATGGCGCAACGTGCGATAACCTCCGGCGCCCATGATATTTTCGCGGGCGGTTCCGTCAACATTGAACTGATCCTCAAATGTGTCAATGCCGCGGGAGAATAGAAAGTTCTGAATGCGTCTGCAATAATCCTGCTGCCATGATTTGTCTCTGGCATACCAGGAATAGTCCATGGCAATATTCATGGGGACTCGCCAGGAATCGAAACCGAATGCACTCATTCTCCCCGGAAGAGGCGTGCTGTCGAAGTTCGCATAGTCCGGGGTCAGACCTGTTTCCGGGTGACAGGCTTTATGCAGAAACTGCCTGGAAATTTCGGCACACTCGCGATAAAATGCTTCATGGCCATCTTTGGCGTACTCGGCCCAGATTTCAAAAAAGGCCGGCACATGGTAAGACGGGTCCGTCCAATTGTATCCTCGGCCTTCCGGAACAAAGGTAATCATTTTGTACTCGGTGTTGATGATGTTTCGGATGCCGCCGGTGCCATCCTTGCTCCACATGGCATCGAGGATGCGCCGGGCTTGGGCATAATAGTCGATGCCCGTATCATTGCCCCAGCGATTTGAGGCAAACAACAGAGCAGTTACAAAGTATAATTCACCATCCGATGCGGAGCCCGGTGAATTTTTTCGTCCTGTTTTGGGGTCCACCGACCAGGCAAAATAGGCCTCCCGGGGGCCTTCCTGATGCTGCATATATTTAACGGTCCAGCGCCACAGGCGGTCGAAGACCCCCTTCTTGTTCAATTGCACCGCCACCATCATACCATACGAAAGGCCCTCTGTACGTGCGTCGTGGTTCTTGATGTCGGACACATAGGCCATATCGCCATCCACTTCAAAGTAAACCCGGTTGGGGCCTTCAAAGAGATCATGATACGCCTTCGCCAGTTTGGCATCAATTTCCTGCTGTTTATACCCGGCCTCAAGGAATATATTGCGATACTTCCCGGTTTCCCATGCGCCTTTATCCCAGGGTTTCATCTTTCCGCGGGGATCACTGACATCCTGAATGCTGTTTGGGTCGGCAG
>JBDKVE010000006.1:0-2163 GCA_039679345.1 Anaerohalosphaeraceae bacterium | reverse complement strand
AAACGCTTTCTTCTTTCAGGATTCCAAAGCCGCCGATTTCCGACGTGTTGGACACATGCGTCCCGCCGCAGAATTCTTTGCTGAACGCCTCATTGAGATGGTCTTTATCCGACGCCCCAATCCCAATCACGCGGACCACATCCCCATATTTTTCACCAAATAGCGCCATCGCACCCAGCTTTTTGGCCTGTTCAATCGGCAGGCTCACGCACGTCACCGGCAGCCCGGCTGCAATTTTCTGATTGACCAGCATCTGAATCTGGGCCGACTGTTCGTGTGTCAACCCCTTGGGCCAGGTATAATCAAACCGCAGGTAATCCGGGCACACCGCACTGCCCTGCTGTTTAACCGAATCGCCCAGCACTTTTTGCAGCGCCCATTGCAGAATGTGCGTCGCGGTATGATTCTTCCGGCTGGCCTGGCGGTCTTTATAGACACTCATCGACACCCCATCGCCGGCGCCAAGTCCGCCGCTGTGCAGGCGTCCCTTGTGAAGCACGCAGTTGCCGACTTTTTCCGTCCCTTCGACAATAAATTCCCAGTCGTCGCCGCGGATAATTCCCTCATCACCGACCTGTCCGCCGGACTCGGCATAAAAACAGGTCTTATCCAGAACCAGCGCCGCCGGTTTATTGGTATCTTCAAACTCACCTTCCGCGGCAAAGCCTTCCGGTGTGACCCATCCCAGCACCTTGCCCTGGCAGGAGTCCGTCTCGTATTTGGCCGCATCATCCGTTGCCGGCAGCTGTACATTGGACAAGCTGGCCGACAGGGATACGCCCTTCTGTGCCGCACGCGCCCGCTCTTTCTGCTGATCCATCAATTTGACAAACAGTTCTGTATCCACCTTTAGTCCCCGTTCACGGGCCATCAGTTCCGTCAGGTCCAGCGGGAAACCGAATGTGTCGTAAAGCTGAAACGCATCTTCGCCGCAGACGGTTTTAGTGTCGGTCTTTTCAGCCTTGTCCGCAGCTCCGGCAAACAACTCCAGCCCGCGGTCCAGCGTCCTGCCGAACGAGGTTTCTTCCGATTGAATCACACTGGCGACAAACTCTCCGCGACCCTTGAGTTCCGGGAATGCCTCACCCATTTCACGGACCAGAACCGGCACGAGCTTATACATAAACGGCTCGTGTGCCCCCAGATTGCGTCCAAATCGCGCCGCCCGACGCAGCAGCCGGCGAATCACATATCCCCGCCCGTCATTGGACGGAGACACGCCATCGGTAATCGCAAACGTCAGTGTGCGGATATGGTCGGCAATCACGCGAAATGCGTTGTCGGTTTTGTTGCCCAACTGCGACGTGTATTTCTTTTTTGTAATATCCCCAACCGCCGTAATAACCGGCATGAACAGGTCGGTATCATAGTTGCTTGTCTTGTTCTGCAGTACCGAACAAACACGTTCCAGTCCCGCCCCGGTATCGATATAATTGGCCTTCAGCCGTTCCAGCGAACTGTCCGGCTTGCGATTGTATTGAATAAAGACCAGATTCCACAGTTCCATAAATCGGGCACAGCCGCCGTTGACTTTGCAGACATGGCCTGGAACATGTTTCATATCGCAGCGGTCGGGGCCAAGGTCAATATGAATTTCACTGCATGGTCCGCACGGACCGGTATGCCCCATTTCCCAGAAATTGTCTTTCTTGCTGCAGAATAAGATCTTTTCTTTGGGCATCGGGGTTAGTTTTGTCCACAGATTCGCCGCCTCCGTATCCGGCTCGGACCCATCGGTCTTATCGCCGCCAAACACCGTCGCCCAGAGCCGGCCCGACTCAATACCGTAAACCTCAGTCAGCAGCTTCCACGCCCACTCAATCGCTTCGGCCTTGAAGTAATCCCCAAAAGACCAGTTGCCCAGCATCTCAAAAAACGTGTGGTGGTAGGTATCCAGACCCACTTCCTCAAGGTCATTGTGCTTGCCGCTGACCCGGATGCATTTCTGGCTGTTGGCCGCGCGTTTCCACTTGGCCTTGGCATGTCCAAGGAAGATATCCTTGAACTGGTTCATCCCCGCATTGGTAAACAGCAGGGTCTCATCCCCGACAGGCACCACGGGCCAGCTCGGCACAAAGGTATGCCCCTGGCTTTTGAAAAACTCGATAAACGATCCGCGAATTTCTTTGGACGTAAGCATAAGTTCTTTCTTGGTCAAAATTT
>JBDKVE010000005.1:0-21041 GCA_039679345.1 Anaerohalosphaeraceae bacterium | reverse complement strand
AGAACCTAAATCCGAGTATCGCCACACCGTTCTCGATGCGATCGCCCATCTACTTGGACATAATACCTATGGTCGATCTTTTGTCACCGGAATCGGGCATCTGCCGCCCATGAATCCTCATGACCGGCGTTCGGGTTCGGACGGCATTAAAGATCCCTGGCCGGGTTATCTGGTCGGCGGCGGGACCTCGGCCACAAACTGGAACGATATTCAGGACGATTACAGGACCAATGAAATCGCCATCAACTGGCAGGCGGCACTGGTTTACGCCCTGGCAGGATTTGTCAGTCAATAAGTGGAACATAAACAGGATGCAATCAATAGCCAACAAGGAGTTTCTATGACAGCTCACAAACCCAAAATAGCGATTACCGTTTTTATCCTCTTTTTATTTCTAACCATCATTCAGACGGGATGGGGTCAGCAGGCCGCTTCCGATGGCAAATGGATGCTGTGGTATGCCCAGCCCGCCGAGCAATGGGTCGAGGCTCTGCCGATTGGAAATGGGATTATGGGCGCCATGGTCTTCGGCAAAACGGATGTCGAACGCATCCAGTTTAACGAAGACAGCCTCTGGACCGGACAACCCTGCGATTACCAGAACCCCGGCGCCGCGGAGGTCCTGCCTCAATTACGACAGCTTCTATTTGACGGCAAACAGGCCGAGGCACAGAAACTGGCAATGGATCGCTTCATGAGCAATCCACTCAAACAGGCCTTTTACCAGCCCTTCGGTGACTTGAAGCTGACCTTCGACGGCCATCAGAATCCCACCGACTATCGTCGCAGTCTTGACCTGCGGAATGCAATTACCCGCGTCCAGTATAAAGTCAACGGCGTTACCTACACACGGGACATCTTCGCCAGCCATCCGGATCGCGTCATCGTCGTGAAATTGTCCTGCGACAAGCCCGGGGCGCTATCATTTCTGGCCCAACTGACCAGCCCGCATAAATCGTCGCAGACCGTTGGCCTTAACGACTACACGCTCGCCCTTCGCGGACAGGTCACCAATCGCGGCGAAAACGGTCAGGAGAGCAAGCTTCGCTTCGAGGCTCAATTGTTCGCAACGGCTCAGAGCGGACAATGTTTCGTTTCCGACAACGGCATCCGGATTACCAATGCCGACTCGGTCACACTGCTGCTGACGGCGGCAACCAGCTATGTCAATTACAAGGATATCTCTGCCGACCCGGCTGCCCGTTGCGACAAAGTTCGTACTGCAGCTCAGCAGCTTTCCTATGACCAGCTTAAGCAGCATCACCTGTCCGATTATCAATCCCTGATGAATCGAGTCGATATCGAGCTGGGTGATACTCCCGCCTCACAAAATCCCACCGACCAGCGGATCCGCGAATTCAGCACAATCGACGACCCCGCCCTGGCCGCCTTGTATTTCCAATTCGGCCGGTATCTGCTGATTTCCTCCAGCCGTCCCGGCGGCCAGCCCGCCAATCTCCAGGGACTCTGGAACGAACACCTGTCGCCTCCGTGGGGAAGCAAGTACACCGTCAATATCAATACGGAAATGAACTACTGGCCTGCCCAGATTACCAACCTGTTCGAATGCGCAGAGCCGCTGTTCAGCATGATTCAGGACTGCTCGCAAACCGGCGCCCTGACCGCCAAAACCTACTACAACTGCCCCGGCTGGGTCTTGCACCACAACACCGACCTGTGGCGGGCAACGGCGGCGATCAACCACTCCGACCACGGCATTTGGGTCACCGGCGGCGCCTGGCTGTGCCAGAATCTCTGGTGGCAATATGAATTCACCGGCGATAAAGACTTCCTGAAAAACCGGGCCTATCCAATTATTAAGAGTGCGGCCGAATTCTTCGCCGCCTATCTGGTCGAAGACCCCCGCAGCCCGAATCACTGGCTCATCTCCGGCCCGTCCAACTCCCCCGAACAGGGCGGCCTGGTCATGGGCCCGACCATGGATCACCAAATCATTCGGTCTCTGTTTACCAATTGTATCGATGCGTCCAAAGTCCTCGATGTCGATGCTGATTTCCGTGAGAAACTGGTATCCATGCGTGCCCGTATCGCACCCAATACCATTGGCAAACACGGCCAGCTTCAGGAATGGCTTGACGATGTGGACAACCCCAAAAACGAACACCGCCATATTTCGCACCTCTGGGGCCTCCATCCCGGCCAGGAAATCAATCGCTACGACACCCCCGACCTGTGGCAGGCCGCACGTAAATCGCTGGAATTCCGCGGCGACGGCGGGACCGGCTGGTCGATGGGCTGGAAAATTAACTGCTGGGCCCGCTTCCATGACGGCAATCACGCTTTCACAATGTTGAAAAATCAACTGACGCCGGAAAAAACATTGCCCAATCTGTTCGATAACCATCCGCCGTTCCAGATTGACGGCAATTTCGGTGCCACCTCCGGTATCACTGAAATGCTGCTGCAATCGCACGCCGGACGAGTCGAACTGCTGCCCGCCCTGCCCGATGCCTTTGCTGCTGGCTCCGTCAAGGGCCTTCGTGCCCGTGGCGGCTTTGAGGTCGATATCCAATGGCAGGAAGGCAAGCTGACTCAGGCCGTCATTAAAAATCTGACAGGGCAGCCGCTAAAGGTACGTTACGGCGACAAGGAAATTCAACTGGAAATTCCCAAAGGACAAAGCCGTACTCTCACTGCAGAACAATTCAAATAGGCTTGTCAATAGAGGATAAAACTATCGCAGACAATCTCGGATGAGTTCACAGAAACGTTGTCCAATAACAGCCGCATCATGTTGCTGGGCAACGTTTCTTCCATTTGGGCCCATACTCTGCCGCTGGGATTCATCATCTATGAGTGTCTTGATTGCCCCCACCCACTCGTCATTCCGTGCAGCGGCAAGCCCCGTCTTACCTCCCATCAGAAAATCGGCATTAATCCCCACCGGCGAAGCAATCACCGGCAGCCCCGCCGCGAAATACTGCAAAATCTTAAAGCCGCACTTGCCCCGGGTGAAATTATCATCCGGCAGCGGACACAGCCCGATATCGCAGGCCGCTAAATCCGCCGCCTCAGTTTCCAGCGACCACGCCTTTTTCTCCACAGCCATCGCAGACAAGTCGAAAAAGTCGTCGCAGATAATTCGCAAAACCGCCTGCGGATAGGTCTTGCCAATCTGTTCCAACGCAGGCGACAGCTCTTTTAAATATCGCAGCGTTGCCTTACTGCCGATCCAAACCAGCCGGATTTTGCCATCCGGCGGCATTTTCTTCACTGAGCTATATTTGGATGTATCCAGTCCGGTTGGTAAAATATGAACAGCGGAACAAAACGGCCGGGCTTGTCCGGCCAGCCAGGCATTGCCCGCAATCACGCAATCCGCCAGTCGAATCGTCCTCTCAAACAGACGAAAATGGCTCGAATGCCGGCAATCCGGTTTGTGCGGGCTGAACATTATCGCATCATCAAAATCGTAAACAATCCGCCGGGCGTGCCTGCGTAAAATCCGGGCATCCCAGAAATTCAGCGTCTTTTTATGAAGCAGGACTGCATCATACCCCCCCGCCCCGGCAAACAGCGTCCACCGTGCCCAATACCCCTTCGGGAATCGCGCAACCGTACAGGCAACACCTTCCGCCTCCAACCGCGGCAGGTGAATCCCAATCCGCTGCCGGAAACTGGCCCGGTCTGGATTATGTGATAAGATTAGTAATCGTTTCTGTGTCATCAGATAATATCTATTCAGGGATTAGCTATAATCTGGAATTATTATATTGAAAATATCGATAAAAACAAGTATTTTGCTGGCGGTATCCGGAACTCAAAGTTTAATAATGGATAGACAATCGTCCATGCGGAGCAGGATATTCATGGAAACAGTATTAAAAGTTGATATTCAAAAATTAATCCGGGAAAAAACGCGTATCATTATCGATATCGGCTGCGGCGCCAAGAAAAAGGATGGCCGCATCGGAATCGATCGGGTTGATGCGCCCCAGGTGGATATTGTGGCTGACATTGAACGTGGACTGCCATTCTTCCCCGATCAGTCCGTGGATGAGATACATTGCCGAAGCGTCCTTGAACACATTCACAACTTTGACCCCCTGCTCAGAGAAATAATGCGGGTTCTGAAAAAAGACGGAAAAGCTCATATCTTTGTCCCGCACTTTTCAAACCCTTATTATTATTCCGACCCTACACACGTCCGGCACTTTGGCCTGTATACGTTTTATTATTTTGTCGATTATCCGCTTCAATTAAGACGAAAAGTCCCGAATTTCTATTCCGATCTTCGCTTGCAGATCGTCTCGCAGCGTCTGATATTCCGGTCCAAGTTCGGCCTCCTGGGATTTCTGAAAAAAGCCTTCGGCTGGCTTGTCAACTGCTCGACGCTGTTCCAGGAATACTACGAGGAAAACCTGGTTTATACCATCCCTGCCCATGGAATTGAGTTTGTCATCGGGCATCCCTCTAAACAATAAACAGGTTTATAGTCTATTGGCTTCTGCTTCGAGAATAAACTTCGTAATGTCCGGATTCAGCAGTAAAGGAAGATATTTTTCAATCTTGGCATCCTCCCAATTCCACCAGCCAATCCTCTGCAGCCGCTGAATCGTCTCGTCGTCAAATCGTTTTTTAATCAGCTTAGCAGGATTGCCGCCTACAATCCCGTACGCGGGAACATCTTTGGTCACCACCGCCCCGGCCGCAATCACAGCGCCGTCACCAATTGTCACCCCGGAAAGAATAATCGCTCTATAACCGATCCAGACATCGTTGCCAATAACCACATCCCCTTTGGTGGCCGGGTGCCCCGTAAAGTGTTCCGCGGATTTCCACAATGAATTGAAAGGAAACGAAGTAACCCAGTCGATGCGATGCTCCCCTCCGAGAAACACCGTGACCTCAGCGCCAAAAGAACAAAACGCCCCCACCTTCAGCTCCGCTCCCTCGCCCCATGACATCACCTTGGGTTTGCCATAACTCCACTTGCCGATTTGATATTCAGGAAACTGGGTATTCAGATATCTGCTTTGTTTTTTCTTCTTCAAAAACCTGAACATAAATTCCTTTCTCGCCGACAAAATAAGATCAACGGACGACATTCTTGCATGAGATGTACTTCAGCACTCAGATGACGCGATTCCACGAAGCGGAACAGGTGTTCTTTTCCACCAAATCAATAAAATGTCCGGCCATCACGACGCAATTGTAGTCACGATGTGCCTGCTCCATTCCCACAGAAGCAATTTTTTCTCTTTCCGTTTCGTGCCGGATATACCAGTCGGCCAGCTCAACAAATTCCTCATACGTATCAAAATAGCACAAATGCTTTTTGTCCTGATGCAGCAGTTCTGTCTCAGGAACCCGCTTGGCCAGCACCAGCGGCCCGCAGGACAGGCTGTTGATCAATCTGTCGGAATGATATAAGGGGATATCATTGGTGATATTAATACTCAGGGCGACTTTGGCGTTACTCAAGGCACTGAAATAATCCAGCCCTTCGACACGCGGCACCCCAAATGAACCATACACCCGGCAGCACGGTCGGTTTGCAATCGTCTCAATCAGATGATACCGGTCGCCAATTTGCCCCAGACGCTGATGAATCGGCTTACCGGTAAAAATGATATCCGCCTGCCATTTCGGGTCCGGAGCATACCGGTATTGAATATCCGGATCACAAACATTGGGCAAAAAAGCACATCGCGGCACGCCGGCCTTTTTATAGGTCTCCAAAAACGCCCCGGCACTCGTATTGACCACCATATCGCACTTCGCCGCAATCGCCAGCCGATCCTGATTTTTCTCTGGAAACGGATCTTCATCGCGTCCCACAATGACCACACCCGGCGCAGCCTGACGTATGACCCTGATGGTTTCGGGTTCCAGATATTTCATCCCGAATATATACACGATATCCGGATAGTAGGTCTTAATCTGGCAAACCAGCAGTTCATCGGTGCGGCGCTTGACAAATTTCGGCATGAAACGCCGGAAATATTTCCCGGAAAAAGGATTAAACTGCGTCAGAACATTACGATAGCTGAAACGCTGGACATCGTGTCCGGCCCGCAGAAGGCCTTTAATCCACATCCGGGATTGCAGCCGAATTGACCGCTCCGACTCATCCTTGAAATCCGCGATAATCAAAATTCTTTTCATAGTCTCCCTGGACCCGCAGCCCAATCGTCTATCCCGACAGCTAATCTCGCCTCAATCCGGCAAACGAAGGCTGTCATCTGTCAGACATTGCGGGCAAACGCATAGATATCACCAAAATTGGATATCTGGTTTCCCATATTCAGCAGATAGGCCTTCATGTCCTCGGCTGAAATACGGGAAGCCAGCTCAAAACGCCCTGCTTCCCCAAAACAGAAATTATATTCATACTGCCCGACAGTCGCCAGTCGATTGATGCATTCAATAGTCTTTTCGATCTTTTCCGGAACAAATTCAAACGACAAACAGGCAATCGGTTGGGTCAACCCCTTTAGCACCTCGGCTTCGGCTCCTTCAACATCGATCTTGCAAAACCGGGGTTTTCCATGAATCTGAATCAGTCGGTCCATCGTCGTGGTCTTGACATCCACCTGATCCGCCCACTTATGCGATGGAAAACGCCCGCTTTTTTTGACCGCGTCGATCCATTCTCTGCTGGTGGACGAAATCGTCGAGGATTTGTCAATATACAGCGTAATCACCCCTTCTTTTTCTCCCAGCGCCGAAGAGACAATAACCACTCTGTCTTTCTGATTTCCAAAACGCTTGGCCAGAATACGCCAGCAGCTTTCCTGCGGCTCGACGGCAATCACTTTGGCCCCTGCCTGCAGAAATATGGCCGCCTTGTCACCCACATTGGCCCCCACATCGAACACAATATCTCCCGGAGAAAAAAGCTGCTTATAAAAGTTCAACTGAACATCTGCATCCTGTGCATGAGTATCGCAGCGCTTCTGAACTTTTTTCCAGTTTCGATGGGCCTTATATATTTCTTTTAATTTCGTAATCAGTTTCATGACTTGCTTTTCCTTTATTTGGTAAACCAGAACATCCCGCAGGCATAGCGCATGGCTGCAAACGGCTGCATATCCGTATTCCGAAGAAATGTCTTATCATCGGTAGTGCCCGAAAATTCAACCAGCTTCAATCCCTTGAAGTAGTCCAGTATCTGCTGCGGAGAATGAATGCGATGCGCATTAAAACAGAGTTTGGGCTGCCCCACCGGCAGCGAAAAATATAAATTCCCGCCCGGCTTCAGACAGCGCGCCAGTTCAGCCGCCGCCTTCTTTGTCCCCAGCGGGTCCAGCGGATCACCATATCGACCCAGGCCGATATGTTCGGCCACGTGCAGACAGGAAATGGATTCCACACTATTCTCTGGGTAAGGCAGTTCCAGGATCGACCCGTAAGTGCTTTCCAGGTTTGGCAGATTATTGGCCGCCATCGGACGGATATCCACAAATTGCACTTTGGTTACGGTACTGAGCAGGCCCACAAAATCAACATTTGAACCGACATCCACATGCTGTGCCGGCCGGCCGGCCACGATTTTCTCCATCGCCCAGACATGCTGATAAAAGTAATGACTGTCCACCCCCGTCCCGCTGGTCTTGTCAAACAGGCATGGATAGGTATCTTTCAGCCGAATCAGCTCCGCCCCTTCCATACGGCTGTAACGGCGCCAATCCCGGAAATACGCCGGAAACCGGCTCAATCCCGACAGGATTTTTGAGCGAACCAGTTGTTTTTTCCATCGACTATAAAATTTAGACATCGCAGTTCCTGTCTGTTTAACCAAAGAATGACACAGCACAGCTTTTATTAAAATGGCTTTCTGTCTTGTCTGGATGCACGGCCTTACATTTCCTTTTTACATAACTTAAAACGCTCCGGGCCGCTATGCGTTTGCCTCGGCTTATCCGCAGTCAGGCTGTCGATATCCAGCCGCCACCCCTGCCGATATTTCTCCGCCAGCACCTCCACCGTCAGCTTAGCCGAATCATCCCACACATTCACGGTTGTCGTATTAACCATGTTCACCTGGATTGCCGTACCGCAAATGACCTGATAGGCCAGCACATGTCCAAACGCATCGGGATGCCGCTGGATATACCGGCAGCACCACGATTCCAGCGTGTTGGGATTATAAAAGAAACCAAACCGTTTGTACAGATTTCGTGTTTTGAAAAAACGTCCATAAAGACACGCCGCTTTTGAGCCGGGCCGAAAGTAGTGATTGGCAATCCAATTACGGCTCACAACCCTGCTGAATACTCGGCGAATATCGTCCGTCCGATAGATCGTCGCACATAACTCAAACGGATATCGCGTAGTCGATGTCTTCCCCTTTGTCCAATCCAGAGCATAGATCGTCTGCCCCGCGATAGTCTCCGGCCGGACGCTGCCCACAGCAAAATCCTCCGGCATTTGCTGCTGATCCAGCCGCAGTGAAAAACCCAACAGCAAATCCCCCATCTTGTCAAATGTTTCCTGGATTGTCGCCAGCTTGACTCCGTCAAAATACACCAGATCATCAATACCAAACAGAATATAAGGGGTCTTGATTCCCTCGAATAGCCGCAGAAAATCCAGATGAAAATTTGTCTCGCGAATGACCTGGCACTCCGGAAACGAACGAAAACAGTGTTCGTATTCATCGCCAAACAATTCCGGCTTATACAAAATATAAACCTGTATCGCCTCAGATGGAAAATACCGGTGCAGACTCTCTAAATACCCATGCAACTGCAGCGGTCGATTCTTGGTGAATACAATAACACTGATTCGCTTATCCATTATTTCTCAGGTATAAAGACAAGATTCTGGTCTTCAGCCCGATGCAGATCGGCCTTATGACAGCCGCAGATCTCATAGGCCGTGTACCCAAAATCCTTCATGAACGTTTCAAATTCCGCTATAGTATGATGTGTCAGCGAAAAAGCCCTGTGCGATATCTCAATGACCAGGATGGGTAAACGGCCTTTTGATTTTTTCAGAAAACCCGTCAATCCCAGCAGCACAGGAAATTCATATCCCTCGGTGTCAATTTTAATCAGCGCCACCCGGTCAACCGATTTCTTTTCGAGATAAGTATCCAATCGGTGAACGGCAACTTCATGGGTCGTCTCGGGCTGGCCGGAAAGAAAATATCCTGAAAGCAGGGAATGCCCACCGGTATTTTCACTCTGGTAAATAATCGTCTTATCCTCTTTATCCCCCAGTGCGGCCTGGTTGACCGAGATGGAATAATTGGGATTCAGCGAGCGGAATTGTTCCAAATAACTGAACAGCCATGGGACAGGCTCAAAACAATGCACTTGCCCGGACGTTCCCACGCGAGCCGCCCCTACCGCGCTGAAATACCCCACGTTGGCCCCCACATCCACAAAAATATCCCCTGGCCGCAGATTTTTTTCAATAATTCTGCGTATCTCTATATCATACGCACTAAAATACATACTCCGGGTCATTTTCCCCAATGCCAGATCACACGGGAATTTGACGCCGTGAATATCCACAATTGAAAGCCCTTCCGGCGCCTTGCCATGCTTGAGCTTGTGATGGTAATATTTATTTTTATAATACAAGACCGGGTGTTGGAGTAATGATAATCTTGGCATAGTATCTTATCCTTTATTGATCCAGGGAATCATCCTTTAGTATCTGCTGAACCTGTTCGGACCGCATGATCTGTTCAATCAGCCGGCTGATTTTTCGTATGGTCCTTTGTCGGAGATTATATTGTCCGGCATTCACCACCTGGGTTGCATGAGCCAGATGATACAGATATTGCCGCATAAACCGGTCCGACAGTTCCACCGTCTTATAGCCCCGGTCCACCAGCTCAAAATACAGTTTCTTGCCGACAGTCAATCCTTTGTCCCGATCCATCAGAAACGACAGCTTTTCCCGCTTCAGAACCTCGGTTCGGTAAACGCTGCATACCGTACGATTATAATATCGGTACATACCCAGCGGATCCGGCACATGCAGCAGTTTTCGTTTCAACGTCTTGAAATCCGTCAGCTTTTTCAGCCAGACCTGCCAGTCCGGTGTCAGTTCCACCTTCCCGGCCCCGACACAAGCCATGTGCAAATCCTGACCAAACAATGCCAGCAGGTCCTCCAGCCAGTTATCCCGCCGAACAAATGTATCCGAATGCATGGCTGCGAAAAATTCCGTCTGTGTCTGCTCAAGACCCATATCCAGCGCCGCGGCGTGAGCATAGCCCCCGCTGCTGTCGTTGGTCTTGTCCTTCCGCTCGATCAGTCGAATCCACTTCAGCGACCGCAGATACTCCGTCGAGGCATCCTGAGAATTATTATCCACGACAATCATCTCATAGGGCTGATGGGTATATTTGCGAATACTGCGAAGACACAAGCGGGTCAAATCGAGGGTCTTGTAATTGACCACACACATTGTCGCTCTGGCTTGTCGTTGGTTATCCATATAGCCGTTCCGATAAGCCGGTTATTGCGGCGACATCAACTGCGTCTCATACAGATTTTTATACACCTGGCAGCTTTGAATCAATTCCTGATGCTTGCCATCGGCGACGATGCGACCTTTATCCACCACAACGATCCGGTCGGCTGAAATCACCGTACTGAAACGATGGGCAATCAGGAAGCAGGTCCGTCCTTTCATGATATCACCCAGCGCGGCATGAATCTTGGCCTCGCTTTCGGCGTCAATCTGGCTCATCGCTTCATCAAAAATCAGAATTCGCGGATTTTTCAAAATCGCCCGGGCAATGACAATCCGCTGCAATTGGCCGCCGCTGAAACCGCTGCTCAATTCACCAATCATGGAATCATAGCCATTGGACAGTGTCGAGATAAACTCATGGGCATAGGCCCGCTTGGCCGCCGCAACTACCTCGTCCCGAGTCGCATCCGGCTTGCCGTAAGCGATATTGTTGGCAATGGTATCATTAAAGGTAACGACATTTTGTGTCACCATGCTGATCTGGTCGCGCAGGCTGTAAAATGTCGCCTGATGAATATCCTGTCCATCAATCAGAATCTGTCCGCTGTCCGGATCATAAAATCGCGGCAGCAGATTCACCAGCGTCGTCTTGCCGGAGCCGTTGGATCCCACTACCGCCACCGTCTGACCTGCAGGGACCGTCAGAGTGACTCCCTCCAGCGCCGACTGCTGAGCGCCGGGGTAGGTAAACACAATATCACGAAATTCGATCTGTCGCTCCAGAGGCTTCATCGTAAACGCCCCCGGGGCCTCTCGCTCCTTGGGCTCATCAATCACCGCAAACACCCGCTCCGCCGCCGCATTGGCCTGCTGCACGTTATTCCATACATCGCTAACCTTGCGAACCGATTCCGCCGCCGCCCCCAGGCAAATCAGCAGGGCAAAAAACGAACTCGACTGCATTCCATCATATTGATAAGTCACCCACGCCGCCCCCAGCAGAATCACCGCCCCGCCGGCGACCATTCCCAGCGCATCCATCACCGGATTGGTAGCTGCCTCAATCTTGGACATCCGCAGGTTATATTTTAGCAGGGTTTGGTTGGTATTTTCATACTGGTCAATTTCCCATTTCTGCCGGTTATACACCTTGACCACACGCAGCGCGTTCATGGCCTCCTGAATGCGCCCCAGCATCTGAGCGGTCGTCACCAGTGACTTTTTCGTGGCCTTTTTCATCTTCCGGCCCAGAATCGCTATCACACCGATAACCGCCGGCGCCGAGGTCATGAATATCAGCGTCAGCTTCCAGTTAATGACAAATGCGCCGCACAGCGCCCCGATAGTGACAAGCGGTTCACGAATCGTCTTGCCGAACACTATCTTGATGCCCTTGCCGCTAATCGCCACATCACTGATGATACGGCTGGTGGTGTCGCTGGTCCCGCGAGCGGAGAAAAAACCCACCGGCATATACATTGCGTGGCGGAACACGTCTTCACGCAATTGGGTGTTGGCAATGGAGACTATTTTTTCCGCAAGGTAAGATTGATAAAACCTTGCCCAGCATCGGACAATGGTCACCACCGTCACTGCACAAATGACCAGAATCATCGCATGAAGCACATTTTCTTTGGTTTCGCTGCGTGGAATAAAACTAACAGGCCACTGGGCCCAATCTGCATAAAACGGCCTGGCCGGACTTTGAAACTCAATTAATTTGGTCTCCAACTGCTCCTGGTTTTCCCGCTTGAAAGATAACACAACCGGCAGTTCCGGTTCCATCGTCGCCAGAACTTCAAGCATCCGGCTTAAAGACATTGCTTCTTCAGTTTTGCCACGGACCGAAACACTGAAAATCTGATCCCCCCGCTGTAATCCCCTCTGACTGGCCCACGTATTATCTTCAATCCGGTTGATTAACAGATATTTGGTCTTGCCGGAAGTCGCATCAAAAAAATCCGTCCGGCTTGGAACATAAAAATCCATCCCATAACGCCAGTTGCAGGCCTTCCGATCCACCCAGCCATGCAGCCCTTCTTCTTCCATCATGACTTTTAATAAGGGGATAATCGTCAGAAAACTGACCGACAACATCCCGGCAATCAACATGGCCCAGAAAAACACGGCAATCAGGCTCGGCCACTGCGGCCAGACATAACCCAAAACCCGTTTAAAAGCAGACAAATTTGTTGTTTTTTCACTCATTCCCTGTTTAGCCTTTCTCAAGAAAACGGCAAAGTTTACTCCAGAAAGACCCCTCGGTCAAGACATTCCTTGTCCCGCCTGCTGCCGCCAAATCCTCGGTTATCGATTACTGTACATACTCTGGTAATATTGCTGATATTGCCCGGATACAATATGATTAAGCCATGCCGTATTCGCCAGGTACCAGTCGATGGTCTTGACGATTCCCTCTTCAAACGTCACCGTCGGCCGCCAACCCAGTTCTTTCATCATATTGCCCGAATCAATCGCATACCGCCGGTCATGACCGGGACGGTCCTTTACATGACGAATCAGCGTCCTGGGCTTGCCCAGACGCTCTAAAATAATCCCCACCACTTCCAGATTGGTCTTCTCATTATTCCCGCCCACATTATAAATCGTCCCGGGCTCAGCCTGCGTCAGAACCTTCCAAATGGCCGTGCAATGGTCATACACATACAACCAGTCACGGATGTACAAGCCATCACCATACATCGGCAGTTCTTTGTCATTCAAGGCGTTATTAATCATCAAAGGAATCATTTTTTCCGGGAACTGATACGGCCCGTAATTATTCGAGCACCGAGTGATATTACACCGCAGCCCCCAGCTATGCGAAAACGCCCGCACCAGCATATCCGCCGAAGCCTTGCTGGCCGAGTAAGGCGAATTCGGACTAAGTGGAGTGGTTTCTGTGAAAAAGCCCTCCGTCCCCAGCGAACCGTACACTTCATCCGTCGAAACCTGCAAAAACCGCTCCAGTTTGTGGTCTAATGCCACTTTCAACAGCGTCAACGTCCCGGTCACGTTGGTCTGAATAAAAATCCCCGGCTCCACCAGCGACCGATCCACGTGACTTTCCGCCGCGAAGTTAACTATCGCATCAATTTTATGCTGGACGACCAGATCGTTGACCAGCTTTCCATCACAGATGTCGCCTTTGACAAAAATATGATTCTTATGGTTCAAAAATTCGCCAAGGCTTTCCAGATTGCCGGCATAGGTCAGCATATCCAGATTCACCACCCGCACATCCGGATGCTCGCTGAGCACCATCCGCACAAAATTGCTGCCAATAAATCCAGCCCCGCCGGTCACCAGAATCGTTCGCATTAGTCAATCCTTATCGTCTAAAAAGTAATAACCTTAAATCGTCGCCAGATAATCCCGCAATGCGTCCTGCCATGGACGCATCTTGGTTCCCAGTAATGTCTCCAGCTTGCCGCAATGGAATCGGCTGTTCAGTGGCCGTTTGGCCGCGGACGGAAAATCGCTGGTCTTGCACGGGCTCAAATTGACCGTCATTCCCAGCGTCGTAAATAAATATTTTGCCATCTCAAATCGGCTCACATACCCCCCGGCCGCCAGATGATAAACACCCTCCGGAAACGCCGGCAACTGAATCATTGAACTAAGTATCTTCGCAACGTCCTCGGTTGCCGTCGGCGCACCCACCTGGTCATCCACCACCTTCAGCAATTTACCCGCACGTGCCGCATCCAGCAGCTTCTTGATAAAATTAACACCATTTCTGCCATACGTCCATTGCACACGAACGGTGCAAGAACGGCAGCCTGATGCGATTAATGCCTTCTCCCCTTCAAATTTACTCGCCCCGTAAGCACTGACCGGATTAGCCGCATCGGTTTCCACGTAAGGCCTGTCCAGCGTCCCGTCAAAGACAAAATCCGTACTAATATGCAAAACCGGAATCCCTTTGCTCCCGGCAATCCGCCCCAGCATCCCCACCGCCTCACCGTTAACCTGAAACGCAAGGGCCTGCTCGCTTTCAGCTTTCTCGACATTCGTATAAGCGGCACAGTTTATCACAACGCCTGCCCCGTCAATTGCCCGCTCGACCTGCCCTTGATCCACAATCGAAAAATCAGGCAGGTCATAGCCCTTCGCCGCTATCCCTTGCCGGGCAAAACAGGCCATCAAATCCGTCCCGAGCATCCCTCGGGCACCAAGTACAACCACGGAACCTCTCATGATCGCCTCCCTTCCTGATAACACGGCAAGCGTTCCTTCGGATAGTTCTTAAGCGGGCCGTATGCCATATCTTTAGCCGACAGTGTCGGCTGTGCTATCGGCCACGTAAGCCCGATATCCGGGTCGTTCCAGGCAATCCCGCCCTCATTGGCCGGGGCATAATATTCAGTGCATTTATAATGAAACAATGCCACCTCACTCAATACGCAGAATCCATGGGCAAATCCGGCCGGGATAAAAAACTGCCGCTTGTTTTCCGCCGACAGCGTCACCCCAACCCACCTGCCAAATGTCGGTGAACCAAGACGAATATCCACCGCCACATCATATACCTCGCCCTGCAGGACCTGCACCAGCTTGCCCTGCCCGTTGGGATTTTGAAAATGAAGCCCTCGCAGCACACCCCGCTGCGAAAAGGAAATATTATCCTGCACAAACGCCCCCGGAATGCCTGCCTCGGCATATCGTTTGGCGCTGTAGGTCTCCACAAAAAAACCCCGCGCATCGCCAAACACCTTCGGCTCCAGAATAATCGCATCGGGTATCGCAGTTTCAATTCGATTCATCAGTTTCCACCTTTAATCAACTGAATCAGGGATTGACCATATTCATTTTTCTTCAGCGGCTCAGCCAGGCGCATCACCTGCTCGGCCGAAATCCAGCCCATACGATACGCAATTTCTTCCGGGCATGAAATCATCAGCCCCTGCCGCTGCTGTACCGTCTGAACAAAATTCCCAGCCTGAAGCATCGACTCATGTGTGCCCGTATCCAGCCAGGCAATCCCGCGGCTGAGCAGTTCCACGCGAAGCTGTCCCCGTTTTAAATATTCCCGGTTGACATCGGTAATCTCCAGCTCGCCCCGCGCCGAAGGCTTAATCGACGCGGCAATTTCCGTAATCTGCTGGTCATAATAATACAGCCCCACCGCCGCATAATTGGATTTCGGCTTGGCGGGCTTTTCCTCCACGCTCAGGGCCTTGCCCGACGCATCAAATTCAATCACTCCATATCGTTCCGGATCACGAACCCAATAGCCGAAAATCGTCGCCCCCTCCTGATTCACCGCGGCATTTCGCAGCGACGGCGTCAGGCCGTGTCCATAGAAAATATTGTCACCCAGAATCAGACACGCCGGCTCCCCGGCCAAAAAGGATTTGCCGATAATAAACGCCTGTGCCAGTCCCTCCGGTTTCGGCTGTACAGCATAGTCAATCGATATCCCCCACTGGCTCCCATCTCCCAGCAGCGTCCGAAACAGCGGTGTATCCTGCGGGGTCGAAATCACCAGAATCTCACGAATCCCCGACAGCATCAGTGTCGCAAGCGGATAATAGATCATCGGCTTGTCGTACACCGGCAAAAGCTGCTTGCTGACCGCCTGGGTCGCCGGGTAAAGACGCGTCCCGCTGCCTCCGGCAAGAATAATCCCTTTTCGTGCCATACTCTCTCCTGTATCCACAAATTATTTTAATTATGAAAACTGCCGCAAAAACCGCAAATCATTTTCAAACAGCAGGCGAATATCGGTAATCCCGTATTTCTTCATCGTCAGCCGTTCGATGCCGAATCCAAACGCCCAGCCTGTGTATTTCTCACTGTCTATATTTACAGCCTTGAACACATTCGGGTCCACCATTCCGCAGCCGCCGATTTCCATCCACGATTCCCTGCCGCTTTTGTCCACCCACAGGATATCCACCTCGCAGCTTGGCTCGGTAAACGGGAAAAAGCTCGGACGAAAACGGAACTGCGTATCCGGCCCGAAAAAGACATGGATAAACTGACTGATGGTCGTCTTCAAATCCACCATCGTCACCCCTTCATCCACAACCAGCGCCTCAAGCTGATGAAACATAAACATGTGCGTCGCATCCACCGTATCCGGCCGATACACGCGCCCCGGCGCCACAATCCGAATCGGCGGCGTTTGCTTTTCCATCGCCCGAATCTGAATCGTCGACGTCTGACTTCGCAGCAGCATCGAATCGCTGATATAATAATTATCCATCGGATCCCGTGCCGGATGCTCCGCCGGGATATTCAGGGCAATGAAATTATGCCACTCATCCTCAATCTCCGGCCCATAGGCAATCTGAAAACCCATCCGGCCGAAAATATCCAGCAGTTCACTAACCGTCTGCGTCAGCACATGACTGCGTCCCCGCTGAATCGAAGCCCCCGGCAGGGTGACATCAATCATCGGCCCCTGCTTGACAACACTGGCTCCCAGGTTCTGTTTCTTGCTCTCAAACGCCTCCGTCACCTGCCCTTTGATGCGGTTGGCCGTCTGCCCGCCCAGCTTCTTCTGCTCCGGCGGCAGCCCGCCGACCTGGCTGAGCATGTTCGTCACAAGCCCCTTGCGGCCCAGATATTTAATCCGGTAGTTCTCAAGCTCGTCAGCCGTCTTCATCGTATCCAGTTCCGCCATCGCGGAAGCGGCGATTTGTTCAAACTGTTCCAGCATATACCTGTGTATCCTTATCCTGATTTCACTTGAATTATCGCATGTCGTCGCTGCGGTGTTCCCAATGATAACTCACGGCGAATTATACCCGGTGGCAATAAAAAAGAACAGCCTTCAGCGATAATTTTAATCTTAGCGCCGAAGGCAGTTCTCTATCTTGATAATTCGGTTGTATATACTTCTATTTTGCCGCAGCCAGCGCCTTTTCGACAATCTTGTCAAAACCGGCCGGGTCAGCAATCGCGATCTCGCTGAGCATCTTGCGATTTAACTCAATCGCTGCCTTTTTGAGAGCATTAATCAGCAGACTGTAGCGAATCCCGCGTTCACGGCAGGCCGCATTCAGACGAATAATCCACATCTCACGGAACAAACGCTTTTTCTGGCGACGGCCGACGCGGCTATTGACATTCGCGCGAACAACCGCTTCTTTGGCCAGACGAATCTGATTTTTCCTTGGACCGTAAAAGCCCTTTGCGGCTTTTAACACGCGCTTCTTGGACTGATGACGTGCATGTCCTTGACGTACTCTTGGCATACCAGCTTTTCCTTTCTAATCTTAAATTGCTTATACCACCCACTACGGCAGCTGATGGAGCCGGGAAGCGGGCTGTTTCTTATGGTTTAATTCATCACTCAGCGAAATGATTACGCACCCAGCAATGTCCGGATCGCACGAGCCTTGGCGCCTTCCACAATCGCTGTGGACTTAATGGCGCGCAGCTTGCGGCCGCTCTTATTGCTCAGCAGGTGGCCGCCGTTACAGCAATGACGTTTCACCTTACCGGTACCGGTAATCTTCACGCGTTTCTTCAACCCCTTGTGGGTTTTCATCTTTGGCATATAACTTCTTCCTCTTTAAGAGTTTACGGATATCACTCATACCATCTTACAGGAAAGCGGAATAATATACCCGCTTTATGTTGTAAGGTCAACAAAAAACTGGATTAAGATAAAAAGTCCGCAAACTTTTTACTCATTGGTTTTTAATTCAAGATTTAATCCGGACGGATTGGGTCCCTTTTGAACAGCCGGCCCCGCCGCCGGAACTGCAGCAGCCTTGGACGGAACCAGAATCAGCGTCATGCGCTTGCCAAGCAAATCCGCAGCCCGCTCCACCTTGGAGCAACCCTGCAACTGCTCGACAATATAACTCATAACCTCTTTACCGTGATCAACATACATCATTTCTCGCCCACGGAACATCATGGTAAACTGAACCTTGTCGCCCCGCTGCAGGAATTCTTCTGCATGTTTAATCTTGATATCCCGGTCATGGTCGTCAATCTTCGGACGGATACGCAATTCCTTCAGCTCCATCACGTGCTGCTTTTTCTGGCTCAGCTTGACTTTACGCTTTTGCTGATACAGAAACTTGCCATAATCCATAATCCGGCACACAGGCGGCTGGGTATTCGGAGAAACCTCCACCAAATCCAAACCCGCTTCACGTGCCCGATCCAGCGCGATTTGAATGGTCACAACGCCCACCTGACCGTTCGATTCATCAATCAGCCGAACCGGGCTGATGAGAATCTTTTCATTGATGCGAAAACCTTCTGTACTGATAGCTGCTACCTTTCCACTTTAATTGTTTTATGTTCTCTATTTTTCATTCACCGCCGAATGAAAATTTACATGCTTAAGGTATCGCTCTTGTGAGCAATTTGTTCCTTGGCCTTGGCGATAAACTGGTCAACCGGCACTGTCACCGTCTGCTGGCTCTGGCGCATACGCACATTGACCGCGTCCTGTTCGGCCTCTTTGGGCCCGACCACCAGCATATAGGGTACCCGGTCGCCGTGAGCCTTGACAATCTTGGCCCCGATCTTATCATCCGACAAATCCGTCGAAACGCGGAAATCATTCTGTTTGAGTGTCTCGGCCAGCTTCACGGCATACTCGTTGGTCTTTTCGCTGATGGGCATAATCCGCACCTGTTCCGGCGCCAGCCACAGCGGAAAATTCCCCGCGTAATGCTCAATCAATATCCCCAGGAACCGCTCCAGCGACCCGAGAATCGCCCGATGCAGCATCACCGGGGTCTTTTCCGTATTGTCCTTATCGGTATAAGTCACCTCAAACCGCATCGGCATCGAAAAATCAAGCTGAATCGTCCCCAATTGCCACGACCGCCCGATGCAGTCATTGATATGAAAATCGATCTTCGGCCCGTAGAACGCCCCATCGCCCTCGTTAATCTGATAAGCCAGGCCCTTATGCTGCAAAGCCCCGGCCAGGGCGTTGGTGGCAACTTCCCAGATTTCATCCGAACCGATATGGTCCTCCGGCTTGGTTGAAAGTTCAATATGATAATCCTTAAAACCAAACGCCGAATACAGTTCCTGCACCAGCGAAATCACCCCGACCACTTCGCTTTCAATCTGGTCCGGCGTACAGAAAATATGAGCATCGTCCTGCGTAAACTGCCGCACACGCACCAGCCCATGCATCTGGCCGCTCGCCTCATACCGATGCACCAGCCCCAGTTCCGCAACCCGCATCGGAAATTCCCGGTACGAATGCTTATTGGACTTGTACACCAGCAATCCGCCCGGACAGTTCATCGGCTTGATCGCATAGGTCATCTCATCGACCGTCGTAAAGTACATATTCTGCTTATAATGATCCCAGTGTCCGCTGCGATGCCACAGCGATTCATTGAGCATAATCGGCGTCTTGATCTCGCAATACCCATACTTGCGATGGATTTTTCGCCAGAAGTCGATAATCTCATTCCAGACCACCATGCCCTTCGGGTGCAAAAACGCAAAGCCCGGCCCTTCATCCTGAAAACTGAACAAATCCATCTGCCGGCCAATCACGCGGTGATCACGCTTTCTGGCTTCTTCAATCCGGGTAATGTGTTCATCCAGTTCTTTTTTGCTGCGCCAGACGGTACCATAAACCCGCTGCAGCATTTTCTGGCTGGCATCCCCATGCCAGTACGCACCCGCCACCGACATAATCTTGACCGCCTTCGGGTCAACCGCCCCCGTCCGCGGAATATGCGGCCCACGGCACAAATCCATAAATCCGTCGCCCTGCCGGTAAAAACTAATCACATCCCCGGCCGCACGGTCAATATTATCCAGTTTATACACATCTCCCGCCATCTTCTGACGGGCTTCATCACGATTCATCTCAATGCGTTCAAACGGCCTGTCCGCCTTGATAATCTCAGCCATCTTGGACTCGATTTTCGCAAAATCCTCCGGCCGGATTGGCGTAGCCAAATCCACATCATAATAAAATCCATCCGCAACCGTCGGCCCATACACCAGACGCGTATTCGGCCACAAACTGCATAATGCCTCGGCCATAATATGCGCACAGCTATGGCGAAGAATCTCCACCCCTTCGGCATCTTTATTCGTAATGATTTGCAGGCTCACTTCACCGGCAACAGGCGTGGATAAATCAACCATCTTATCATTAATACGGGCCGCCAGGGCTGCGCGGGCAAGACCCGCGCCGATCATCTCGGCGAATTGATGTGCGTTCGTGCCGTCAGGAGCCTCTAACACCGCTCCGTTCGGAAGTTTAACTTTTGCCATGGACCTTTCCATTAAAGTGCTGAAATTGCTCAGTTTGCGTCAATTCCAAGGCGCACCTGTAGTGAGCATATAATAAATTCTAACAATATAGGAGTTTTGTCCTAAATGTCAAGACACAATATTAGATAGGAATAATATAAATAGATATTCCCTGTATACAGACTCCATTTGTCCGCATGTTTATGCAAAATAGGCTTTCAGCACATATTGCTGCATCATTCGCTGGGTATTAAAGAATGACCCGTTCATCGCCACCGCAATCGACATAATACGATAAAAATGGTGTTTATTGTGGTAATATAAATCTGCAACCTTGCCCAACTTGTCATAAAGCGAGGCCGCATCCTGGACCCTGTCACCCCCCACTTCGCTCCGACGACGATGATTCTCACCAATGGCCCAGCCCGTAATCCCCTCAA
>JBDKVE010000004.1:0-4851 GCA_039679345.1 Anaerohalosphaeraceae bacterium | reverse complement strand
CAAGTACAGCCGGAAGTCTACCGCTTTTGGCGGCGGTAATCTGATCTTCGGCAGATGCGATGCCAGTTCGGGCCTGTATAATTTCCGGACGCCTAGTCAGCGCTTGATGAGTTGCTTCGTCTAACGTTACAGTTATTGGTTCATAGGACAAATGCTCCTTTAGCTTTACTTCCTGACCCTGTGGGCGTCCGATAAGGTTGTTGAGAGATGCTGCGGCATTTATATAGTTATTGCGGGCAATGATTAAACCGTCTTGGGCGTTAGCCAGTTTGACTTGGGTCTGCAGGACATCGGATTTTGCTACCAGCCCTGCGTCATATTTATCGCGTGTAGTGTTCAGATGTTCGATATAGTCCGCTACGGTTTGTTGGCTGACCAGTAAGTCATCCTGATATTGCAGTACCGAAAAGTATGCTGTTGTAGTATCCAGAAACAGCTGCTGCCGGGCAGCATCCAAAGATAAAGCGGTAATATCAGCGTTATGACGGGCCTGACTAATCTGTCCTTCCAGCTTGCCTCCAGTGTAGACAGGTAAGCTTATGGCCACTTGGTTGGCGAAATTATTGGTATATTTGTCATCTCCCACTCCGTTTGCCAGCAAGGGATTAAAGCGGGTTTCTTTATGGATTAGACTAAAGGTTACCCCTTTCGCGCCTTGGGCTTCCCTGACGGTCCAGTCAGCTTTATCCTTATTATTAACGGCAATTTTTATGGCCTTATTGTTTTGCAGCGCCTGGTGTATGCAATCCTGTAAGGACAAAGCATCGTCAGGCATTGCGGCAAAACTTGTGGGCAGCACCACGAATAAAGCGGTTAGCGTGAATGTGGATAAGGATTTCCATTTTATCATCAATATACCTCCGTATTTCTGCTGTGTGTCCCGTTTAGCATTGAATATTTTGTCAAACTGCAATATGCTGTTTGGCGAAATATTCATGGACTACCGGCTGTGATTTATGCGGATGGAGTGACATCCGAGCGGGTTTCATATTGTGGTTTAGCTTTATACCAGGCCCCATACATAACCGGCAGGACGATGAGTGTTAAAATGGTGGCGGCAAAGAGCCCGCCGGCAATAGCAACAGCCATGGGTCCCCAGAAAATGCTGGATACTAACGGCAGCATTCCTAAGATAGCCGCTGCCGCAGTGAGCATGATGGGGCGGAACCTGCTGACGGTGGCATTGATGATGGCATCCCACAATGGCTGGCCATCATCAATATGTCGCTCAATCTGATCAATAAGTATAACTGAATTTCTAATGATAATCCCGGCGAGAGCCAGAACGCCCAGTTGTACGACAAAGCCTATTGGGCGTCCGGTCAGCAAAAGCGCCGGGGTGACGCCGATCATGCCCAGCGGTGCTGTTAAGAGTGTGATGATCATTTTGGGGATATTTTGCAATTGGAACATCAAGAGGGTGATAATAATGATTGCCATGGCCGGTACAGGCTGGAGCAGCCAGCGCATAGCCTTTTCACTGGATTCGGCGGAACCGCCGATTTTGATGTTGTAGCCTGACGGCAGGGAAGTACGGAGCTCCTGTAAGCGTTCATAGGCGCCTGTCGCCGCATCGTCTCCCAAAACACCTTCTGCGGTATCGGCCTGAACCGTAATCGTCGGTTTTAAATCACGCCGCCAAATCATGCCTTCTTCGGCCTCATAGCGGATTTTTGCGATTTGATCCAAAGGAACAAATCGGCCGCCGCCAATATGAATATTGAGATCTTTGAGACGGGAAAGATCCTGGCGGCTTTTCGGATCAACACGGAATACAATGCCGATGGTTTTATCTTTTTCCCGGAATTCCCCAACCTCTGCACCTGACAGCAGAGCCTGGAGGCTGGCTGTCAATACTTGATTGTCTATGCCCAGAGCCCTGGTTTTTGCCTGATCAATGTCCAGGCGCAGAATTTTGCTTTTTTCATTCCAGTCTAAGCTGATATCGGTGAGGTCAGGATCGGCAGACAAGATATCCCGTGCCTGCCCGGCAATGTCCCGGACTTTGTCGTGATCCGGACCGCTGACTCTAAGCATGACCGGATACGGGTCGGACGCACCGGTTTGGATGACTTTGGTGTGACCTTGAACAGTGGTAAATTCAGTAGCAAACAGTGCTTGAACTTTTTTTTGCAGTTTGATGCGGGATGGCAAATCTTTTGCGACAAAAACGAACTGAGCAAAATTTGAATTTTCCAGGGGCGGGTCTACCGTCAGCACGAAACGCGGCGCTCCTCCTCCCAGATAATAGGTATAGCTGGCAATGTTATCATCCTCGGCAAACCGGCTGGCGAATCTTGCGGCTTCCTGTTCGGTTGCCTGCAGAGAGGCTCCTGCTGGCAGCTGCATTTCTACGATGAGTTCGGGACGGGTTGAGGCTGGGAAAAATTCCTGCTTGATGAGTCCTAGCAGGAAAAGCGCCCCGGCAAAGCATAGGACCGTTCCTGTCAGCACCTTCCGGCGGTGAGTCAGGCACCAGGTCAGCAATCGTTTAAACGCGCGATAGAATTTGGTATCATATATATCATGCTCATCCGGAGTGCCGACGTGAGAGATCTTGATCAGATTATAGCCCAACAGGGGTGTAACCATACCGGCTACTATCCAGGAGATGAGTAACGCCATGGTTACTACTGAGAAAATACTGCCGACAAACTCGGATGCACTTCCTTTGGAAAAACCGATAGGGATAAAGCCGGCACAAGTTATCAAGGCTCCGGTCAGTCGGGGGTGTGCAGTGGAGGTATAGGTATAACAGGCGGCGTCAAAACGGCTCCAGCCCTGTTCCAGTTTCACGCTCTTCATTTCAATGGTAATAATGGCGTCATCCACCAAGAGGCCCAGGGCAATGATCAGGGCTCCCAGAGAAACTTTGTGTAGGGCAATTCCCAACATGTCCATGATGACGAATACGCCGGCAATGACCAGCGGAATGCAGAGTGCCACAATGACTCCGGAACGAAGGCCCAGACTGGCAAAACTGACGATAAGGACAATCGCTATCGCTTCCGCCAGCGTTTTGACGAATTCGTTAATGGCTTCTTTGACCACGGTGGGCTGATTGGTAACTGTATTCAGCTCCAGTCCGAGAGGCAGGTTCTCTTTGATCTGAGCCGTGGTTTGTTCCAGGGATTTGCCCAGGGCAAGAATGTTGCCGCCTTTTTCCATGGAAAGTGCCAGTCCGATGGCCGGCTGTCCATTGTAAAGCATTTTCGGCTCCGGTGGATCGACATAAGTGCGTTCGATTTTGGCGATATCGCCAAGTCGGAAGGTACGGCCGTCGGCTCGAATCGGGATATTTTTCAGGGCGTCAATATTTTCGAACATGCCGGAGACACGCAGATAAACGTTATCGGAAGCGGTTTCGATCATGCCGGATGGTGTCATAGCATTTTGTGTCTGCACGGCATTGGTAATGTCTGATGGTGCAAGACCTAATTGTGCCAATTTGACGGATTCGATTTCAATATAAATTTTTTCGGCCTGCACGCCAAGCAAATCGACTTTTTTTACGCTGGGTACAGTCAGCAGTGTGCGGCGGATATTTTCCGCCCGTTCCCGCAGGTCCTCGTAGCTGTAGCCGTCACCGGTCAAAGCGTAGACACAGCCGAACACATCATCAAACTGATCATTGAAATAAGGTCCGTCAACGCCCTGCGGCAGGGTGGCTTTAATGTCATTGACCATATTGCGCACCTGCAGCCAGGTTGGATGTACTTGGTCTGCCGTAACGACATCTTCTTTCAGTGATACGTAAATTATGGATTGTCCGGGAACCGAATAGCTTTTCAGATAATCCAGTCCCGGCGTATCCTGTAATTTTTTTTCAATTTTATCGGTAACCTGTTCTTCCACTTGACGAGCGGTCGCACCAGGCCAGGCCACCGATACTACCATCTGGCGGATGGTAAAATCAGGGTCTTCCATGCGGCCAAGATTCTGGTAGGCAAACAGTCCGCCCAGGAAAACGACAATGATAAAATAGTAAATTATTTGTTTATGGTTGAGGCTCCATTCGGTTAAATTAAAGGATTTCATGATTGATCACCCTCCGGCAACTGGACCTGCTGCCCCTCGCGAAGTTTGTGCACGCCGGCCGTGACGATGATTTCCCCGGAACGGAGGCCGTTCACCTGCGCCTGATTGTTGTTAAGGTTGGCGATTTGCACAGGACGCAAATGAACAATAGAATCCGTTACTACCCAAACGCCGGGAGTATCGTCGGTTTGATAGATGGCCGACATGGGAATGGAGATCAGGCCATTGTTCTTATCTCCGTCACCGGCTATGGACACGGACGCCGTCATGCCGAGCTGAATTTCCGGCGGCGGGTCCAGTAAGCTGATGCGCACCTGATAGGTGCGGGTCGTTGGCGTGGCCATGGGTGCAATCTCCCGCACTTTACCACTAACTTTTATATTAGGGAGAGCCCAGAAGGACACCGTGAGCTGCGATGCCCTTTGCAATTCTTCCAGGCGGTTTTCCGGCACACTGATCTCCACTTCGCGTTCCCCATTCCGGACGATGGTTACCACCGTCTGCCCGGCGCTGACTACCTGTCCGGCTTCCGCAGTGATGCTGGAAACGATACCGCCTGTATCTGCATATAGAAGGCTGTAATCCAATTGGTTGGCACTTTGCCCGTACTGGGCGGATGCCTGCTGTACGGCCGCCTGAGATACTGCATATGCATTTTCATATTGATCCAGTTCAGCGCGGCTGATGGCATTCTTCGCGAATAATTGCCGGTAGCGCTGCAGATTGCTTTCCGCCAGTTTTAGCTGTGATTCGGTAGAGTATACCTGTGCCGAACTGCTGTTAACCGCCTGCGTAAGATCTTTGGGATCAATT
>JBDKVE010000003.1:0-24023 GCA_039679345.1 Anaerohalosphaeraceae bacterium | reverse complement strand
GTTGCCAAATTAGGCCATAGTTTGGCGATACGATTTGCCGAAAAGGGAAAGTCAGAGTGTTTTATAAACCCTAAACAAGGAGAAACAGTATGAGTATGGTAACAAGGATTGTTTGTATGGTCTTAGTGGTGTCGGCGGTACTTTGGGTTTCGTCGGCATCGGCCGCTCAACCGGCCGCCCCAGTAACACCGGCAACCGCGACTGCTCCGGCACCCTCCGCACCGGCAGCCCCCGTCGCCACGGCAGAGCCGCACTGGCATGATATCAACACAGCCTGGATGGATGCGTTCCATCACCCGTTTGATGGTTTGCAGATGGGACTGGATTTGCGGCTGCGTGAAGTCTATACCCATAATATGCTGGCCCTGGATGACCAGTTTGGCGATGGCGGCGGCAGAAATGCCAATGACCATCACTGGCAGCGTATTCGTTCCCGCTGGTCCACGGTGTGGACATTGTCCCCAGATGTTACCTTTAACACCCGCCTGGTCTGGGAATTCTGGACGATTAACAGTCCGGACCGTCACGGCAACAAAGCCCTGTCGGCGCAGGATACGGACTTTCGCGAGGCGATTTTTGATCGGATGAACATCCAATGGAAAAATGCATTTGATGCACCGATGACTGTGACTGTAGGCCGCCAGGATCTTTTCCTGGGCACTGGCTGGCTGGTGGGCGATGGCACTCCAGCGGATGGTTCACGAACGGTATTCTTCGACGCAGCTCGTGCAACGATTGATTTGCGCGACACAACCCAATTGGACTTGATTGGACTTGTGCAGTATGACGACGAAAGCAAGTTCCTGCAGCCGTTCAATCACCGGGATTACATCCATCTGACTCAACGAACGGATGAGACGGGCTTCATTACCTATTTGACCGACAAGTCGTTCGAAAATACCACGCTGGAAGGGTACTATATTTACAAGAAAGAAGAACCTTCCGACTGGGCAAAATTCTCAGATTCATGGTGGACAGCGGCACCCGGCATGGATGCCGAGATACATACCTTTGGCGGACGTATCGCACAGAAACTGGATGAAAACTGGTCCTACAGTGCTGAAGTTGCCAAACAGTTCGGCAAACGCGATGAAGAAACCATGAAGGGCCTTGGCTCGAACAACAAACTGGCCTATGCCTTTAATGATGAATTAAAGAACGAATTGCGATTGACGCATGAATACATGTCAGGCGATAAGCCGGGTACGAGCGCCAACGAAAGATTTGACACCCTCTGGGGTGATTGGCCGCAGCCTCAGCGTGGCGGCGACCTCCAGTCCTATATATGGACCTATGAAGGGGCTCTGGGTGAAGTCTCCAACCTGCACAGGGTAGGCTTTGGCCATACCTTCAAGCCTCATAAGGACTGGACCATGGCAACTGATTACAACCTGATGTGGGCCGATCAGAACGGCGATGCCACTCAGGCCCCGTCGGGCAACCTGCAGGTCTCTGATAACAGCTATTTCCGCGGCCAGATGATTACTGGTCTTTTGACCTATCAGTGCTGCAAGAATTTCAGGACCCAGTTCCTGGTGGATTACTTCATCCCCGGCAGCTACTATGATCAGAGCAATCGTGACCACGCGATCTTTGCTCGTATCAATATGGAGTGGACATTCTAAGTCCTGTTTAACGCGAGTATCTGACAAGCCCGGCCTCAAAAACCGGGCTTTTTTATGCGCAGAACGGGTTTTTATGTCTGAAAACCGGGTTTTGGGTGGATAATTCTTGACCCGATTGTTGTTATAGGATACCCTGAAGCGTCAACCATTTAACGACTTGCATTCAGGAGGCAGTTTATGATCTGGAATGAAAAAATGGAAACACTGCCGCTGGCGGACTTAAAAAATCTTCAGTCAGAGCGGCTGGTCAAGCTGGTTAACTACGTGTATCAGCGATGCCCGGTGTATAAACAGAAGTTTGACCAGATTGGCGTCGGGCCGGGCGATATCAAATCCATCGACGATATCGTCAAGCTGCCGTTTACGACCAAGATGGATATGCGGGATTATTACCCGTTCGGGCTGTTTTCCGTGCCGCGGACGGACCTGGTGGAAATCCACGTCTCCAGCGGCACCACGGGCAATCCCACGCTGGTCGGCTACACCCGCGATGATATCAAGCTATGGTCGGAGGTGATGGCCCGCGCGTTCTGCTGTGCCGGAGCGGTGCCGGACGATACGATTCAGATTGCCTACGGTTACGGCCTGTTTACCGGCGGCCTCGGCGCTCATTATGGCGCGCTGGAGATGGGCATGACCATTATCCCGACATCTTCCGGCCAAACCAAACGCCAGCTTAAAATTATGCAGGATTTCAAGCCGCGTATCCTGGCCTGTACCCCCAGTTATTGCCTCTATATGGCCGACGATGCCCGCGAGATGGGCATCGACCCGCGGCAGGCAAGCTGGAAGATTGGTGTCTTCGGCGCCGAGCCCTGGAGCGAATCCATGCGGGGTGAAATCGAACAGACTTGGGACATGCTGGCAACCGATATCTACGGCCTGTCGGAAATTATCGGCCCGGGCGTCTCGCAGGAATGCTGCCACAAGGCCGGCCTGCACTTGTTCTCCGATGTGTTCTATCCGGAAATCATCGACCCCGAAACCGGCAAGTCTGTGCCGGAAGGGCATGATGGCGAACTGGTGATTACCACGCTGACCAAGCAGGGTGTTCCCCTGATTCGCTACCGGACACGGGATATCGTCAGCATGACCAACCAGCCCTGCAAGTGCGGCCGGACCAGTCCCCGCACCAGCAAAATCAAAGGCCGTACCGATGATATGATTGTCGTCCGCGGCATCAACGTCTTCCCCTCACAGATTGAACATGTCCTGCTGGGTATCGAGGGCACGCACCCGCATTATCAGCTTGTCATCGACCGCCAGGCGCATCGGATGGATGACGTTGAAATCATGGTGGAGGTCGATGAAAAACTGTTCAGCGATGAAATCAAGAAAATGCACGCGCTGGAACAGAAGATTAAAAAAGAAATCGAGGCCGTGTTGTCCATCGGTGTGACCGTCAAGCTGGTTGAGCCTAAAACCATCGCCCGCAGCGAAGGCAAGGCCAAACGAGTCATCGACAAACGCGCCCTGTAAAAAACGATGAAACCACAGATTACACAGATTTCACAGATAGATAAGCGAGATGAATTAGCCTACGCGATAATCGGTGCGGCGATGGAAGTTCACCGGGAACTGGGGCCTGGCTTTCTAGAGGCGGTCTATCAGGAAGCCTTGCAGGTGGAACTTGGCGGTCGCGATATACCATTTCTTGCTCAGCCCCAGGTGAGGTTGTATTATAAGCAGCAGCCGCTTGAGAAGTACTATAAGCCGGATTTTATCTGTTTTGATTCTTATGTTGTTGAAATCAAGGCGGAATCCAGCCTGACTAAAGTCGATGAGGCTCAGATTATTAATGTGTTGAAAGCGGCTGGGATGAAGGTTGGATTGCTGATTAATTTTGGCCAGCCTTCCCTGAAGTTTCAGCGATTTATTTATGGTTAACAGGGTATAATTATTTTTATATAATTTGTGAAATCTGTGTAATCTGTGGTTTCAGATTATGAAAGGAACGGAGTATGAAACTGACGCAAATATCGGTATTTCTCGAAAATCGCAAGGGTCGGCTGTTTGAAATCTGCTCAAAACTGGGGCAGAGCGGGGTCAATATCCGGGCGCTGACGATTGCCGAGACGGAAACTTTCGGTGTGCTGCGGATGATTGTGGATAAACCGGATGCGGCGGTCAAAATGTTTCAGCAAAATAATATCACCGCCAATCGTACCGAGGTGGTAGCCGTCGAAGTCCCTGACAAGCCCGGCGGTCTGGCCGAGGTACTGAAAGTATTGACTGAGGCCAACGTCAATGTGGAATATATGTACGGCTTCATGGAAAAAGCAAGCGAAAAGGCCCTGATGGTGTTTCGTTTTGATGATTCAGAAAAAGCGGCGAAGGTACTGACTGCCGCGGGCGTCAATGTAGTGACGCGCAAAGATATTCAAGGTCTGTAATCGCATCATCCGGCACAAAAGGCCGGAGGATGCCTGATGTTATAGCGCAAGGCTTCTTTTTGTAAGGCAATCATTATGGAATTTCCGTTTTGGTCGAAAGACATCGAAACCATGGACCGCTCGCGGCTGGAGCAGTTGCAGTTGCAGCGGCTGCGTGACATCGTAGGCTATGCACTCAAAACACCATTTTATCAGAAGCGTCTGGGCAAGGCCTGGATGCACAGCCCCGACGATATCAAATCCCTGGCCGATTTGCGAAAAATCCCCTTTACCACCAAAGAGGACCTTCGCCAGAATTACCCCAAAGGCATGCTGGCCGTCGATATGGAGCAGGTGGTGCGGGTGCATTCCTCCAGCGGCACGACCGGTGTGCCAACGGTGATTTATTATACCCGCGATGACCTGGATCGCTGGACGGACCTGCTGGCCCGCGGTATTACCGCCAGTGGAGCCACCTCCAGAGATATCTTTCAGAATATGATGAGCTACGGCTTGTTTACCGGCGGTCTTGGCCTGCATTATGGCGCCGAGCGGGTGGGCATGACGGTTATCCCCGTCGGCGGCGGCAATACCCAGCGGCAGCTTCAGATTATGAAAGATTTCGGGACGACCGCCCTGCATATTACGCCCAGCTATCTGCTGCACATCCAGCAGCGGATGGCCGAGTTCGGCATCAAGCGCTCCGATCTGGCCTTGCGAAAGGCGTATATGGGGGCCGAACCGCATTCGGAGACGACCCGACAAAAATTGCAGGATCTCTATCAGGTGGACATTTTTAACTGTTACGGCCTCAGTGAGATGAACGGCCCCGGTGTGGCATTTGAATGCTGCTGCAAAAGTGATCCCCATGTCTGGGAAGATGGCTACATCATCGAGATTATCGACCCCGTCTCCGGTGAACCGCTGCCCGATGGTGAAAAGGGCGAAGTGGTGTTTACCAATCTCATTCGTTATGCGCTGCCGCTGATGCGATATCGGACGCGCGACCTGGCGTTTATCCACACAGAACCCTGCCCCTGCGGCAGAACACATCGGCGGATGTCCCGCATTCAGGGCCGTACCGATGACATGATGATTATCAACGGCGTTAATGTCTTCCCCTCGCAGATTGAAGAAGTCCTGATGAGCATCCCCGAAGTCGGCAATAATTACATGATTTATCTTTCGACGCATGAAGGATTGGATCGGCTGACGGTCAAAGTGGAACTGTACCAGAAGCTCTTTACCGGCGACCTGTCGCAGATCGATTCGCTTAAGGGCAAAATTAAAGACAAGCTTCGCGCCTCGATTACGATTAACGCACACATCGAGTTACACGAACCCGGCTCGCTGCCCGCCTTTGAAGGCAAGGCCAAGCGGGTGGTGGATGAGCGGATTAAACTGTAGCGTCGAGTGTCAGGCGTTGACAATGAAATTCAAATTGGAGCGATAATATGGCAAAGCAATTAACAATATTTCTCGAAAATCGGCCCGGACGCGTCAAATCCATTTGCGATGTTCTCCAGCAGGCCGGCCTGAATATCTGGGCCTTTACGATCCAGGATCGCGGCGAATTCGGCCTGGTCAAGCTGATTGTCGATAAGCCCTCTCAGGCTCAACTGGTACTGGCCGAACGCGGTTTTGCCTGTGCAATAAAAGATGTGCTGGCCGTGACGGCTCCCGACCAGCCCGGCAACCTCAGTAAACTGGGCACGGCCCTGCTGCAGAAAAACGTCAATCTCAAGGATGCCTACGGTTTCGTCTCTCCCAGCGACAAGCAGGGTATCTGCTTTCTCGAGGTCCAGAACAACGACGGCGTGGATATCGCGGCCTTGCTGACCGAGCAGGGTTTCCGCATGATGAGCGACGAAGAATTGTATGAACTATAATTTGTAACGGAAACACAATGGATATCTTACCAGCAATTGATTTACGTGGCGGCAAGTGTGTTCGGCTGATTCAGGGCCAGTATGACCGCCAGATTACCTATAAGGACGACCCTGTCGCCCAGGCGATGGAGTTCTATCAGGCTGGCGCCCGCTGGCTGCATCTGGTGGATCTCGATGGGGCCAAGGACGGTTACCCGGTGAATGCCGAGGTGGTCGGGCGCGTGGTCAAAGAAACTCCGCTGCAGGTGGAACTCGGCGGCGGCATCCGCGACCAGCAGACCATCGAACAGATGCTGCATCTGGGACTCAAGCGGGTGATTCTCGGGACCAAGGCGGTCGAAGAATTCGACTGGTTCAGTGAAATGGCCAAGCGTTTTCCCGGCAAGCTGGTTCTGGGGTTGGATGCCCGCGGTTCCAAAGTGGCTAAACACGGCTGGCTTCAGGCCGGCGGCGAAGACCTGATTGACTTTGCCAGACAGGCGGCGGAACTTCCGATTGCTGCTATTATTTATACGGATATCAGCAAAGACGGCATGATGTCCGGCCCGAATCTGGAGCGGACAGGTCAGCTTATCCATGCCGTTTCCGTCCCGGTGATTGCCTCCGGCGGAGTAACCACCATTGAAGATGTGAAAAATGTAAAATCCATTGGGGCCGCCGGTGCCATCATCGGCCGCTCGCTCTACGAAGGTACAATAGACCTAAAAGAAGCCATTGCGGCTGCAAACCAAAAATAAAAATTAAAAAGGAGTCAGTATGAAAGCGGTATGGATGGTGTTAGTAATGTGCGTAAGTTTAATCTATATAACAGGTTGTGGTTCATTTAATCAGTCTGCATTCGGTCGCAACGGCCTGCCCAAAGAGCAGTACCGTGTTGGTGGCGGCCTTGTGATTGAGTATGAAGCCCCGCAGGATGGAACCTTTTATCTGGTGGACCAGAAATCCGGCAAATTCATTGCAACCCAGAGCATTGATGAAGGGTCCACTTTTGATTTTTCTCTGCCGGATACCAACGAAGACCAATATGAGGATTTAACCCAAAGCTTGGTAAATGGCAAACTGGTGCTTTACTTCGTTCCCGATCCACAGGAAGAGGAAGAACAGCAGCAGCAATAATTTTTGAAACGAAAGCGCCTGTGCTACGTCTTATTATATAAGAATAACCAGACGGACATCTTTTCAGGAGTTAAAATGAATAAATGGGTCATGTTGGCTTTGATTGCGGTAACCTTGGTATGGATCAACGGCTGCATTGTTATTGGCAATTAAAGAATATAAAATACTATTTAGCAAGGAGTTAAGAAAATGAAAAGAGGAGTTTTAGTGGCGGTTGTTTCCGTCTTATGCGTTGTCCTGCTGGGCGGATGCATCATCATTGGCAACGAAGTCAAGCCGGACAATTTCGGTCAGGCCAAAGAAGGTAACCGCGTCGGCGGCGGCTTCAATATCAAATTTATCGCCCCCGAAGATGGTACCATTCACCTGCTGGATAAGAAATCCGGCAAGAACATCCTGACCGAGTCCATAACTGCCAATACCGAATACCGGTTTTCGGCAACGGATCTCAATAAAGAACAGTATAAAAAGTGGGGAGTTGATGTCAACAAGGCAGATTTTGTCTTGTATTTCTATCCGAAAAATCCAAAACCGATGACCCCGATGCCTCCTATGGCTCCGGAAGCTCCAGCTCCCACTCCAGGACATGGGATACAGTAATCATCAAGCCGTTATCGTGTCGCTTTTCCAAAGGCCGGGTGAATTTGCCCGGCCTTTTTTGTTTGACAGCCCCGAAACAGCGATTTTGTTTTGACCCTGTCCGGCCGGGGCGATATACTCCGTTCTTTATTAATGTTTAGAAAGACCGTGGAGGTACTCTATAAATGGATAATGGTAAAATTATCGGTGAAGGCATCACTTTTGATGATGTTTTGCTGATACCGGCCCGCAGTGACTTCGTTCCCGCACAGGCCGATACCAGTACAATGTTGACTCGCAATATCCGAATCAATATCCCGCTGATTTCCGCGGCGATGGATACGGTGACCGAGTCGGCCCTGGCGATTGCCCTGGCCCAGGAAGGCGGCATCGGCATCATTCATAAAAACCTGTCCGTCGAGGCCCAGAAGCGCGAGGTCATCAAGGTCAAACGGTCGGAAAACGGTGTCATCCAGGACCCGGTTACGCTGTCGCCCGATGAGTGCGTGACCGTCGCCCGCAAGGTCATGGAAGAACAAAACGTTTCCGGCATTCCGATTGTTCGCAAGGATAAGCTGGTTGGCATCCTGACCCGGCGTGACCTGAAATTTCTCAAGGATGACCAGGTCAAAATCGCCGAAGTGATGACCAAAGACAAACTCATCACCGGCCCGGCCGATACAACGCTGGAGTTAGCCAAGGTCATCCTCCAGAAGCATAAAGTCGAAAAGCTCCTGCTGGTGGACAGCAAAGGCAAGCTATCCGGCCTGATTACCATGCGGGATATCGACCGGTTCCAGCAGTATCCGCTGGCGGTTCGAGATCAGCGAGGCCGGCTTCGTGTCGGCGCGGCAGTCGGCGTCAAGGATCAGGATCGCGTCAAGGCCCTGATTGAAGCCGAAGTGGATGTCGTGGTTGTCGATACCGCGCACGGCCATTCCAAAAATGTCATCGACATGGTCAAGTGGATTAAAAAGAATTTCAAGATCGATGTCATCGCCGGCAATATCGCCACCGCCGACGCGGCCAAAGATTTAATTGCCGCCGGTGTCGATGCGGTCAAGGTTGGCATCGGCCCCGGGGCCATCTGCACGACACGGATTATCTCCGGCGTGGGTGTGCCGCAGATTACAGCGATCTTCAACGCGGTCTTGGAAACTCAGTCGCACGGCATTCCCGTGATTGCCGACGGCGGCATCCGCCATTCCGGCGATATCACCAAGGCCATCGCCGCCGGCGCCTCGTCGGTGATGCTTGGTTCGCTGTTTGCCGGCCTTGCTGAAAGCCCCGGGCAATTAGTGATTTACAAAGGCCGCCAGTTCAAGGAATATCGCGGCATGGGTTCGCTGGGTGCGATGGTGCAGGGTTCCGCCGACCGCTACGGCCAGGATAAGTCCACCGAAAAGGAAAAGCTCGTCCCCGAAGGCGTCGAAGGACGCGTTCCCTATCGCGGCACGCTTGGGACGTTTGTCTATCAGCTTGTCGGCGGTCTGCGGGCCGGAATGGGCTACTGTGGGACACGCACGATTGAAGAACTACGGGCCAAAGCCCGGTTTGTCCGCAACAGCGCCGCCGGCGTCAGCGAGTCGCACCCGCACGATATTCTGATTACCAAAGAAGCCCCCAATTATTCGGGCTCTGAATCGTTTAACAATTAAAAAACAGGAACCACAGATTACACAGATTTCACAGATAAAAAAGATAATAAGGAAAAACCAAAATAACTTGAGATGATAAGTCCCAAACGCCAGTGAGGGGAATAAAGAGCAGTTAATGAAAGACTGAAATTTATTTAAGTATTATTATAAATCAGTGTAATCTGTGGTTTTAAAATTGGAATTGAATATGTCGCACAAAGAACGTGAAGTGATTGCTATTATCGATTTCGGCAGCCAGTACGGCCAGCTCATCGCCCGGCGCGTCCGCGAACACAAGGTCTATTCGCAGATTTACCAGCCGTCGGTCAAGATTGAAAAGCTGGCCCAGTTGGGTGTCAAGGGCATCATCCTGTCCGGCGGTCCTGCCAGCGTCTATGCCGAAAACGCCCCAACCTGCGACGAGCGAATCTTCCAGTTGGGCGTTCCGGTGCTGGGTATCTGCTACGGGATGCAGATCGGATGCAAAATCCTTGGCGCCCGAGTCAGCCCCGCCCATGCCCGCGAGTACGGCCGGACGAATGTCTCGATTAACGATACCGCCGACCTGTTTAAGGGGTTGTCGGACCATACGACCGTCTGGATGAGTCACGGCGACCAGGTCAATGAGCTGACCAGCGATTTTATCCCGCTGGCGACGACAGAGACCTGCCCGTTTGCGGCAGTCCGGCATAAAGGCGGCAAGTTCTTCGGCGTCCAGTTCCATCCGGAAGTGACCCATACGCCGCGCGGCACCGAGATTCTCAAGAATTTCCTCTACGATATCTGCGGCTGTACCGGCGATTGGCAGATGAGTGATTTTGTCGAACAGACCGTCCAGAAAATCCGCGACCAGGTGGGATCGTCCACCGTCATCTGCGGCCTTTCCGGCGGTGTCGATTCGGCCGTGACCGCGGCCCTGCTGCACAAAGCCATCGGCGATCAACTGGTCTGTATCTTTGTCGATAACGGTCTGCTGCGTAAAAACGAACGGCAGGGCGTCGAGACGATGTTTCGCGGCCATTTCCATATCGACCTGCGCGTGGTGGACTGGTCAAAACAGTTCCTTTCGAAATTGGCCGGCGTTACCGACCCCCAGCAAAAACGAAAAATCATCGGCGCCGAATTCATCGAGGCCTTCAAGTCCGAGGCGTCCAAAATCAAAAACGCCGAATTTCTCGCCCAGGGTACGCTCTATCCGGATGTCATCGAATCCGGCAACAAAGACGGCAATCTTGCGGCCAATATCAAACTTCATCACAATGTTGGCGGCCTGCCCGAAAAGCTGGGCTTCAAGCTCGTCGAGCCGCTGCGGGATTTATTTAAAGATGAAGTCCGCTTGGTCGGTGAATACCTCGGTCTGCCTGAAGATATGGTCTGGCGGCATCCATTTCCTGGTCCCGGCCTGGCTGTACGGGTGCTGGGTGAAGTGACCGAAAAGAAACTGGCCGTTCTCCGCGAGGCGGATGATATTCTCATTGAGGAAATCAAAGCCGCCGGCCTGTACCGCTCCATCAGTCAGGCGCTGGCGGTCATCCTGCCCGTCGGCACCGTTGGTGTTATGGGCGACGAACGCACCTATGACAATGTCATCGCCATCCGCTGCGTGGATACCACCGATTTTATGACCGCCGATTTCTCGCGGATACCGCACGATACGCTGGCCCGCATCTCCAGCCGCATCATCAACGAAGTCCGCGGCGTCAACCGTGTCGTCTATGATATCTCCAGCAAACCCCCGGCCACGATAGAGTGGGAATAAGTCACAGCGGGCATTTTGAATCAGTTGGATGAAAGACCCTGTTGTCCGACAGGAGGGGTTGTCTCCTGTTGTTCTTCGGGCTTATCTTGAATCTGTTTGGTTCGATATTGGATATAGACTTCCCGCATTGCCACATAAGGGTCTAACGAGGCGGCCTTGAACTGTTCATACTCGCCGATGCGGAACGAGGTTTTGTTGATGATGTTGACTGCGGATACGCCGATTCTGGCCTCGTCATCTTCCAGATAAAATGTTGGGTTCAGGAAATAATCCCCGGCCATGCCCGCCGAATCCCTTAGTGTGGACGGCCCAAACAGCGGCCAGACCAGATAACAGCCATCCCCCAGCCCATACACTGCCAGCGTCTGTCCGCAGTCTTCATCGGAAGGCTCGATTTTTCCTTTTTCCAGGGCCGGATCCCAAATCCCCAGCACACCCCAGGTGGTATTGATGACAAGGCGGTTGACTTCGTTACCGGCCGAATGAAACTTTCCCTGCAGCAGGCAATTGACCAGGCGGACCGGCGTGGCGATATTCTGGAAGACATTGCGAATCCCAACCCGTCCCGGCTCCGGCACGACCGCTTTATAGCCCTGCCCAACGGGCTTCAAGACCCAGAAGTACAGCACATCGTTGGTATTAAACATCAGGCGATTCCACGATTCCAGCGGGTCGGCTACCTTGACAGCCTTGCTGGAAATATCTTCTTCGAATGCATCGAACTCCGCAAAATCGGTGTCGCCTGCCTCAACGGAATCCGACTTCGCGGGTACCTCAGCCGCAGCAGCAGAGTCGTTTTTGGGCGTCGTCGCACATCCTGTAATCGCGATACAACCCATTACAATCCAAAGAGTCCATTTCATGATTTTTTCTCCTGAGAGTCCTGCCTGTTGTTTGCGGGGTTCCGTCCATACGGCTTGACCAGCACCAGCAATTGCGGCAGCAGCGTCAGCGACGCCAGCAGCGCCACCGTGATCGCCAGTACGGTCAGCAGACCAAAGTATATCGTGGGGATAAAATTGGACAGGCATAGAATGGAAAATCCGATGACCAGAGTAATGGTGGTATAATAGATTGCATGGCCGATACTGTCATGCGAGCGGTGCAGTGCCGCCTGATAACTCCCATCGGTCATGACCTCATGCTTGAATCGGTGAATGTAATGGATCGTATCATCATCGGCCAGTCCAACGCCGATAGCGGCAATGGTGATGGTCATCATATCCAGCGGAATATTCAGCCAGCCCATCACCCCCAGTACGCAACTGATGGCCAGCAGGTTGGGAAAGATGGCAATCATCGCAATGCGCACCGAGCGGAATAAAATCAGAAACGTTCCCATCAAAAACAGCGACGCAAATCCCATCGTTGCAATCTGTGAAGTATAGAGGCTCTGCAGCATGTTGTTATACAGCACCAGCATTCCCGTCAGATGGACCTGCTCGGGCTTAAAGCCAAGCTTTTCGGTCAGATCGGTTCGTATCCGGCTCAGCAGTTCATTGCGTTTGAGCGTCGGTTCCGAATCCCGAATCCGCACCGCCAGCCGGAATTCATTTTCCTCGATTGAAACGTATGGCGCCACCAGCAATTCTTTGAGCTGGGCCGGAATTTTATTAAATAATAATGCCAGTTCCACATTATCCAGTGCCTTGCCGCCTTTGGTCTGTTCGATCATCCGAACCAGCGATACAACGGATAAAACCTTGCCGGTCTCCGGCAGGCTGTCAAGGTAATCATGGACGGCGGCAATCTGAGCAATCTTTTCGGGTGTGAACCAGTATTTCTCTTTATTTTCCTTCGCTGCGTTGTCGAATTCCTCAAACGGATCAAATTCGCTGTCCGTATCACTTACAACCTCAGCCTCAACCGGCGCAGCCGAAGGTATCTGTTCCAGATCAATCACCACATCCAGCGGTGTCGTCCCGCCAAGCTGCTGATCCAGAACCTTCATGCCCTGATGAATCTCCGTGGTTGATTTGAAATAATTGATAAAACAGTTTTCAACCTCGAGTCGGTATATCCCCGCGATGTTGATAATCAACAGTACAATACTGCCAATGACAATCAGCGGGCCATGAGCCACCGTAAATCGCCCCAGCATCGGAGTCGGCTGCCATCGGGAATGAACCATTGACCACGGTTTGTCTCTGGGCACCAGTGCCAGCACCGCCGGCAGAATCAGAAAGGGCACCAGCATGGAAATCCCGACACCCACCACCATAATATAGCCGAAATTGATGACCGGACGGATGCTGCAGAATACTAAAGATGCGAAGCCTGCCATTGTGGTCAGGCCGGAAAACAGGCACGGCCGCAGCATTGCCCCGATGGTGTTGCGAATCAGTTCCTGCTGACTGGCCAGCGGTTCATCGGCGGCAAACTCCCGGTAGCGAACCATCAAATGAATGGTCATCGCCAGCGTGATAATCAACTGCAGCGAAATAAAATTGGAGCTGATGACTGTCACTTCCCAGCCGGCCCAGCCCAGCACGCCGATGGTGCTGATGACCGAAACCACACACGTCATCATCGGCAGAACAACCCAGTACAGTCTGCGGAAGATGGCCGCAATGACCAGCACGAGGATAAGAAATACCGCGCTGCCGAAAATCCGCAGGTCGTTTTTGATAAAGGTAATCATGTCATCGGCGACCATGCTGACGCCGCCCAGAAACAACTCCGCGTCATCTCGATACCCGTCCATAATGGCTCGAATGGCTCGAATATCATGATGCCGAGTGGTTCTGGCCTGATCCCGGTACTGCTGAAATTCCTCAATGACCCGGCCTAATTCCGCCTGCTCTTCGAGTGTGATACTGCCGCTGACTTCTTTCTCGCGCAGGGCGTCCCGCTTTTTCCGGAAATCATCATACACGGTATCATCGACAAAGTTAATCAGCACCGCCGTCGTTTTCATATCCGCACTGACCAGCAGGTCACGATACAGCGGACTGTTAAGAAATTCCTTTTTCGCAAGCTCCCTGTCGGTCGTCGGTGAACTCAGTGTGGGCAGTTCCTCCCTCTCAGTCAGCTCTTCCAGGGACAGCCGGGGACTATTCAGCAGCGGCACATCCAATATCGTCGTCACCGATGCGACATTCTTTAGGGCCTCCAGTTCATCCCGCAATTGTCCCAGCCGCGTCAGCGTCGCATCAGAGAAAAGCTCACCTTTGGGCGTGTAAGACAAAGCCAGTAAATCCGACTGCTGATAACGTGCGTTAATTACTCGCGAATACTGCAAATCCGCATCGTTTTCCAGCACCAGGGTTTCCGCCGACGCATCCAGCCGGAATCCGCGGGCCTGATACGCCAGAAAACCGACCACCGCAAGAACGCAAAGAAGAACGAGGATCGGATGCCGCAGAATCAGACGGTCAAAAATAAAAGATGACATCGTGTTTGGTTTGTTCATGGTGAAAGCCTGTCAGACGCGGCAGGGGGTTATGAACCCGCCTGCTTTTCCAACTGCGACAGTAAATCCTTCACCGTCCCGCGGGCAAGGATATCATCGAACTGCGATCGGTAGGTCAGAAGAATGCTGACGCCCTCAATCTCGACGTCATAGACTTTCCATTTTTTATCCAGCCTGTGAAGCTTGTACAGGATGGCGGTTTTTTGGCTGTTGGATATCAGCGTCATCGGAATCTGAATCATCTCCTTCTTCTGCACCGCCGGCTCGAATTGGACTTTCTCATCCTTATACAGCATGATTTTGTTGCGATACGACGCCTTGAGCCGCTGGACAAACAGTGCCGTGAAGGCTTCCCGCTCCGACGCATTCAGCTTCGGCCAGTGTGTCTTGCCGAGGGCCAGCTTGCCCATCAATTCAAAATCGAAGGCCGGACTGATAATATAATCGACGATATCCGCTTTGGCCTTCTCGTCGAGTTCTTTATTCTGAAGCACTGTGGCCACAGAATCCCACTTGGTCCGCATCAAATCGTTCGGATCATTGGGGTCTTTGACGACAATATCCCACTTGGCCATAGGTGATGCTGCCGCCTCGGCCGTCTGGGCTTGCTCCGCCCGGACTCCTGAAACCGCAATAAAAGCAAAAAGAACGCACCCAAAATACTTCATGTGTTGTTCCTTTATTATCATTCTTGTCATGTTAATTGCCACATATCCTACTTAAGGGGCGGCACGGTTGCAAGTCCAAACCCCCCGTCCAGCCCGATTTTCAGACGCTATGCTTGATATTCCAAAAACCTCTGGTAAAATAACTCACATCGTGAGAAAATAGGCGGAAGGTTGTAATGGTATAAATAGCTATAGATGATACAGAAAGGATGTTATGGGCATCGAACTGAAAAAACAATATAAATACAGTCTTGTCGTTCCCAGCAGCATGGGTGTTCGTCTGACCCCCACCGACGGCCAGCCGATGCACTGTGGCCGGAACCTAATCATGCAGGCTACCAGCGCCGAAACCAACGTCGCCAGCGTCTGTTCGTACCTCGGCTTGCCCGTCAAGGTCCTGACCACCTTTGTCAAAAACAGCCCCATCGCCCGCTTCATCAAGGATGACCTTGCCGGCCGGCACATGGACTACGAAGGCAAGGAAGTGGACCAGGGCGGCCCGTGGGGCTATCGCCACCAGTTCAATCTGGCCGACAGCGGTTACGGCAGCCGCGGCCCGCGGGTCCATAATGACCGCGCCGGTGAAGTGGGCCGGACTCTCAACGTCAAGGATTTCGATCTCGACCGTCTTTTCGGCCAGGAAGGCGTCCAGATTGTCCATCTGTCGGGCCTGATCGCCGCACTGTCCCCCGACACCAGCCGCTTCTGCCTGGAACTGGCCCGCGCCGCCAAAAAATACGGCACACGCATCTCGTTCGACCTCAATTACCGCGCCTCATTCTGGAAAAATCGCGAAAAGGAACTCCACGACATCTTCACCGAAATCGCCGCGGCCTCCGATATTCTCGTCGGCAATGAAGAAGACTTCCAGTTATGCCTCGGCCTGGAAGGCCCCGAAGCCGGCGGCAAAGACATCGGTGCCAAGATCGAAAGCTTCAAAGGCATGATCAATAGCGCCAAAAAAGCCTTCCCCAAAGTCACTGTCTTTGCGACCACCCTCCGTCAGGTCGTCAGCGTCAATTGCCACCTCTGGGGTGCACTCGTGGCCGAAGGTGCCAACTGGCACGTCATCGAGCCGCGCGAAATCAATGTCCTGGATCGCATCGGAGGCGGCGATGGTTTCGTTGGTGGGATGCTCTATGCGATACTGCGGGGCTGGGAACCGGAAAAATGGGGTCAGTTCGGCTGGGCCACCGGTGCCTTAGCCACCACCATGCTGACCGACTACGCCCAGCCTGCCGATGAAGAGCAGGTCTGGAGCGTCTGGCAAGGCAACGCTCGCGTCAAGCGATAATTATACAGATCTTACTTGAAATGTTCCGTTTCGGCGCGGCTAAAGAGCTATCAGCCGCCACCTTCCAGCACTATCTTTATCACCGCGGCTGCGTTGGGCAACGTGAACCCCGTGAATAAGCGCGGCATAAAAGCGGCCTGTGGCCGCCGTGGAATAATCATACCCGTTGAGTATTTCCCAAAAACAGCAGGCCCGACACGAGGAAAACTATCCCTGTGCCGGGCCTGTTTATATTTGGAAAAATTTGAATTAAGCGCGCTGCCTGACCGACTTACCCGACGTATCCGCAATTTGATGATACAGATGGTCCGTCAGCAAAAGCGATTTACCGCTCTTGGCCGTTTTCGTTTCCGACACCTGTCCCGACCCGGCCAATTGCAGCAGTTGCCCCACAACACCATTCAGGTCCTGAGCCATCGATTGCAGCTCGCTGGCAGCGCTGGCGCTTTCTTCGGCGATGGCGGCATTCTGTTGGGTGGTCTTGTCGATTTCCGATGCGGATGCGGTAATCTGCTGGAGTTTCGACGCCTGCTCCTGCGATGCCCCTGCAATTTCAGCGATAATTTGGTTGGTCTTGCTGATTGACGCCGTAATCGTTCCCAGCGAGGTGTTGACGTCTTCGATGCATACCACACCCTGGCCGGCGTTGTTGACCGCCTGCTCAATCAGCGATGAGGTATTCTTGGCCGCTTCGGCGCTGCGCATCGCCAGGTTGCGGACTTCCTCAGCCACCACCGCAAATCCCTTGCCCGCCTCACCCGCCCGCGCAGCTTCCACTGCGGCATTCAGCGCCAGCAGATTCGTCTGGAACGCGATCTCATCGATGACCTTGATAATCTTGGACGTCTCTTCCGATGACTGGCGGATCTTCTGAATCGCCTGGTTCATGCGGGCGATTGCCTGCGACCCCTGGCTGACGGCCTGTTCGGCCTGTCCGGCCAGTTCACTGGCCTGCCGCGAATGCTCTGAATTCTGATTGGTCATCGACGACACTTCTGCAAGCCCGGCCGAGCTTTCTTCCTGCACCGCCGCCTGTTCGCTGCAACTCTGGGCCAGCGACTGCGATGCCGTGGACACCTGCCGGCTCGAGTTGTGAATGCTTTCGCTGCTGTGACGCAACGCCATCACCGCCGACGAAATCCGACGGGTCGTGTCGCGTGATATCAATCCGCTGAACACCAGCGTTATCGCCAGAATTACACCGTAAAGAATCGTTTGCCCAATGGTGAACGGCTTTTTTGCCTTATCCAGCGTTTCGTTCAGCAGGGCGGTTTCCTGTTCCACGTTATCGATATAAACCCCGGCCCCGACAAAAATCGAAGTCCCGGGAATCATCTTCACATACGACAGTTTCGGTTGCACGCCTTTGCCCGGCTTCTCAAAATAATATTCCACAAATCCGCCGCCTTTTTGGGCTGCCTCGCTCAACTGCCGGATGAATTTATTGCCCTTTTTGTCTTCCAGGTCAATCAGGTTCTGCCCATTCTGGCTCTTATTGGTCGGCACATTCACCCGCACACCGTCGGTCGTATAGCTGAAAAAATACCCGGATTTGTCTTCATAAAACCGTACCGGGTCGGTTTCCCGTTCGACAATCGCGGCCTGTTCTTTCGGGTCGGTCACTCCCTTGAGCTTTTCGACCAGGGCACTGACCTGACACTCCACCCCCGATTGCATTGTCACTTTATGAGTATCCAGCACCTTTTCGGCAAACAGCGGCAGATAGACCTTATTGAACAGACTGCGCTGAACGAGCCACCCGGCCGTCTGCATAATCAGCATCGTGACCACAAAGCATCCCAGCAGCAGAAAAATGCGTCCGCGAACCGTCAAATTCATCTTCTTGAACATCGTCTGTCCTTTCCCGAAAGCGTCCGATAATGTCTTGCTTTGTTATATCCAATTTGCAAGCAGAGGTGTCTGGACAGGGTGTCTTGCAGCAATAGCCTATGGTTACTCGCTTGTGTTATCGGGAAAACTACGGACCCGGTTTACGCCTTTTTCCGTAATGTCAAAAGAAAATCCCCCACATAACCCCGGCAGGTGCAATCCCCCTCTATTAAATCTCAAATTTCAAATTTCAAATATCTTATTTTTTTCTTTATGAAATCTCAGATCTCAAATTTCAAATCCCTTGTTTTTCTTCCTTATCAAATCTCAAATCTCAAATTTCAAATCCTTACTTACCCTCACGCCAGCTTATACGCAATCTGCTCATCCAGAATATCCTTGACCGTCAGCGCCACGATACTCTTGCCCGTCTTCCTGAAAAACGCCTGAATCTCACTCATCGCATCGGATGAAAAATCAAACGACACAAAGAATCCCTTCGTCCGGTCTTCCCGCATCATCACCGCCTCAAACGCATCAATATCCGGCCGTCCCACCTTGTCCTTCTGCTTGACCTGAATCGGATACCACACATCCATAAACCCAAGCTCCCCGGCCTGTTTCTTCGGTGCCGCAGACACCGGATAAATCCGCCCGTCAATCCCCATATCCCCAACCTGCACCTTATTCGGTATCCCGCCCAAAGCAATCACCGCCCAGTTCTCAAACTCGAACGGCGGCAGCTCACGCAGCTTGTCTATCGTCCACGGCAAATCACGCACCACAAACCCGCGCCCCGCACGCCACAACCCCTCATCCTCTCGAATCTTGCACACATCCCGCAGCCGCTTGGCCATCACCCGGCACGCCGTCGGCGAGATATCAATCCCAATCCACTGCCGTCCCAGATTCTCCGCCGCCACCAGCGCCGTCCCGCACCCGCAAAACGCATCCAGCACAATGTCATTCGGATTGCTGGACATTTCAAGAATCCGATCAAGTAATCTAATTGGTTTTTGAGTTGGATAACCAAGAGATTCGTCAGAAGCAGATTGAATAGGGCCAATATCATCCCATACGGTTCCAACAGGAACGCCTTTACCTTCGTCCATATATCGTTTTTGACGAGGAACCGCTCCGGGTTTTGATTGAACAATTTGCCCTTCTTTAAAGAGGCGTTCCATCTCTTCTTTACTAAATCTCCAATAGCGAGTCACACCAAGGAATTCATAACATGGATTGCCTTTCGATGGCGTTGCACCTCCAGGAGCAGTTATGTCGCCTAAGGAATACCGCCGGCCTGTCTCTTCTTCTGTGTACTTATAGAATTTATTGAGATATTCTTGGTCGTAAGGCTTGTAAGTATGCGTAAATTGATAATCATCGCTTTTGGCATAGAAGAAAATAGTGTCATGAACACGTCCAAGATGTTTTGAGCCTTGTTTCGCATCATTATGAGCGGATTGCCGTTTCCAAATAATCTCATTAACGAACTGATTCTCCCCAAAAATCTGGTCGAGCATGACCTTGACATAGTGGCTTGCGTGCCAGTCGCAATGATAATAAAACGACCCGGTTTTTTTCAAAACGCGGTGCATTTCGATACATCGCGGCCGCATAAACTCGATATACGCCTGCGTCGAGGCGTGCCGGTCTTCAAACGCCCGTTTTTCCTTCGTCTCGCCCCAGAACACCTCATAATTGCGGTTGCTGTTAAACGGCGGGTCGATATAGATCAAATCCACGCACGCATCCGGCAGCTTTTTCAACTGCTCCAGGTTATCCCCGCAATACACCACCCGCGTATCCACCACCGCCGAAGGCCGTCCCGCATGAACCGCCTCCGCCGCCGCGGCTGTCTTTCCCTTGCCTGTCTTACCCGTCGCTTTCGTCCTGGCCATCTCGTATTCCCTTATCGCCTCAAAACCCGCTCAAAGATATCATTACACCCAACCCTGCTCCCTCGTCCGCATCATCCATAGCAGCACCCATTGTCGCATAAAATTCCGCACATTTCAAATCCCATTTCAATTATTTGAAATCTCAAATCTCAAATCTCAGATTCTTTTCTCTCCCCTTATGAAATCTGAAATTTCAAATTTCAAATCTTCCCCTCCCTCCCCTCCTCCGGATAATCCTGCGGTCGTGCCTTGCGGAGATTGGCCTGAAGCTGTTTTTCAAACGCATCGGCCCGTTTTTTTGCCTCATAACGATAACGGGTCTGTTCGTTCAAGTGCCGCGGACCGCGAATATCGCTGTTTTGCAGACTATCCGCCCAGCCGCGAATCTGTCGTGAACAGTTCTCAGCCATGGATCTCAAATCTGAAATTTCAGATTTCAAATGATTCGCCTCCGGCATCCGTTCCGCAAAATGCAGCATCGACCGCACTTCCCCCGCTGAGCCTCGTGCAATATAAAGAAACGCCAGCAGTTCCGCCGTACTGCCCCGCTCAAATCCTTCGGCAATATTGTTGGAAACGGATAAGGCTGCCCGTCGCAACTGATCCCGCAAATCGCCGGGCTGTGAAAAAAACCGATCCCGCGTCAGCCGATACACCACAACCGCAATCTCCATCGCCGCCTTCCAGACCGGCAAGTCCTCAAACCGCTCGTATGTCATAACAGCTCCCTTCAAACTGTCTGTCGTTGTGTCTTCTCAAATCCCGCTTCCCTTGAAATCTCATATCTGAAATCTGAAATCCCTTGCTAATTCCTTTATGAAATTTCAAATCTCAGATCCCTTATTTCTTTTCTACTTCTTTATGAAATTTCAAATCTCAAATTTCAAATTCTTTTTATCTGGGAAATGTTTTATATGCCTGGTTCATGAATTCCCCAAAAGTATCCATCCCTGTATGGAAATCGTCCTTGATACGCAGAGAGATTCGATCCATTTTGTCATTGCGATTCTTCAGAAAATACAAACCACGAACTATAAACTATGAACGCTCATCACTTCGCCTGCAGAGTAATCTGATGAATCCGTGTCTCATCCGGCTCGGTTCTCAGAAATCCCTGGTAGGGCTGGAATCCTTCTTTATGAATCGTCACATAAATCGTTCCCACCCGCCGCATCATCTCCATGGACTGGGTGTAAGACAGATTATTCGCTTTCTTGATTTTGCTCATCACCACAACCGGCTGCTCGATAATCGGCGACGTTCCCAGCATGGTCGTCGGCCCGTTGAAATCGATCTGCTGGACGATAGCCCCTTCCGGCTCAGTGACAATGGTCACATACCGCCGCTCGATGTCATAATGATAGCTCCACTTGTCCTTCGGCTCACACCCGCCCAGCAATCCCAAACTTCCTATGGCCACTGCAATCATGATGATTCGTTTCATAAACAACCCTTCCTAAAAAGCCAGAATAAATGTTAGAGACTCCATGTCCTGATTAGACTTGCTAATTGCCGCTATGTTACACAAAATAGACCCAAAATAACAGATTTTTCCAATTTCCTTTCCGATAACCGTCCATAAACGGCCCTGTCCGCCCCCGTTTTGCCTTGTTTTTTGCATCCGTTCGGGGTACTATTCCCGGTCGGCAAAGAATCCCAAAGAAGCAGGCTTCGCACGTCGGCAATGCCGCGGCCGCTGCTTTATATTTCTAAAAAAGAGGATAAGATATGAACGTTTTACTTGTAGGCTCAGGCGGCAGAGAACATGCTATTGCGTGGAAGCTGTCCCAATCAAAAAAGCTCCGGAAACTCTACATTGCCCCCGGCAACCCCGGCACCGCCCAATACGGCGAGAATGTAGCTATATCCGACACGGATGTCCCGGCCCTGGTCGCCTTTGCCAAAAGCAAGAAGATCAACTTGGCCGTCATCGGCCCGGAAGACCCGCTCTCGGCCGGCATCGTCGATGAGATGGAGAAGGCCGGCATCATGGCCTTCGGTCCCTCCGGCGCCGCCGCCCAGATCGAAGCTGACAAGGCCTTCTCCAAGCAGATTATGCGGTCCAACAGCATCCCCACCGCCGAAGGCCGCACCTTCGACAAATTCGAGGATGCCAAGGCCTTCATCGCCACCCGCGACGAACCCGTCGTGGTCAAGGCTGCCGGTCTGGCCAAAGGCAAGGGCGTTTTTGTCTGCGATGATCCTTCCGAAGCCATTCTTGCCGCCGAAAGAATCATGTTAGACAAGCTCTTTGGCGATGCGGGCAAGACCGTCGTCGTCGAAGACAAGCTGCTCGGCCAGGAAGCCTCCATCCTTGCCTTCGTGGATGGCAAGAGCATCTATGTGATGGAGTCCGCCCAGGACCACAAGCCCATCGGCGATGGCGACACCGGCGACAACACCGGCGGCATGGGTGCCTACAGCCCCGCCCCCATCGTATCCGATGCCATGATGAATCAGATTATCCGCGAAGTGCTTATCCCCACCGTCGATGGCATGAACCGAAACGACACCCCGTACAAAGGTGTCCTGTATGCGGGCATGATGCTCACCCAGGGCGGCCCGCGCGTACTTGAGTTCAACGCCCGCTTTGGCGACCCGGAGACTCAGCCGATCCTGATGCGGATGAAGAGCGACCTGCTGGATGTGCTCGTCGCAGTTTGCGAAGGCAAGCTCGACGATGTGACCATCCGCTGGGACCAGCGTCCCGCCGTCTGTGTGGTCATGGCCTCCGGCGGCTACCCCGGCAAATATGAAAAGGGCAAGGTCATCACCGGCCTCGATGCCGCCGCCAAACTCAAGGATGTCATGGTCTTCCATGCCGGCACCGCCGAAAAAGACGGCCAGATCGTCACCGCCGGCGGCCGGGTACTTGGTGTCACCGCTCTCGGCGACACCATCGCCCAAGCTAAGGCCAAAGCCTATGAAGCCGTCGCCCTGATTTCATTCGAAGGCGCCTACTGCCGCAAAGACATCGCCGACAAAGCCATTAAACAATAGCACAGCAAGCCTGATTGCTGGAGAATTTATCTTCACCATGAAGCACATGAAGTTCATGAAGAGTAAGTTAAAATATTTCTTCCTGCTCTTCCTGCTCTTCATGGTGAAAAAACTCAAGACATAAAAAAAGCCCTTCCACTGTGGAAGGGCTTTTGTATTTCAGGTCGTGTGAAGAGGTTCGTTACTGCTGGACCTCTTCGATGTTGGTGGCGGTAATCAGGCTGACTAATTCTTTGGGGCTGTTGACGAAGCGGCCCATGACGCCGACTTTCTTGTTGAACAGGCTTTCGGCCTTGGCCTCAACACCCGCTTCGCTTGGGACCACATAGGCAATCACCCGGCCCTGTTCGTTGGTCAGCAGGAATCGCTTCTGGGCGGTTTTGCCGCTATAGACATAGGACTGTTTCAGGATGCCGGTCATCACATACTGCTCATACTGCTTGGCGATCTTTTCAAGCTGCGCCTTGCGGGCATCATCAATCTGCTTGCGAATCTCGGCCATCTTCTGATCCTGCTGCTTCATCTGGTCACCGGCAGAGATTGCCAGTTCATAACGGCCAATACGGTCCGACAGATACTTGGCATACTGCGCGGCAATACCGGCCTCATTCGGGTCAGCCAGCATCGGTTCCAGCACTTTCTTGTACTCCTCGTACTTCTGGTCGGGAGCGGGTTTCTTGACTTCTTCATCCAGCTTGGCCGACAAGTCATAGCATTGTTTCAGGTAAGTCTGTTCCATCGCAGGCCGAGCGGGCACGACCGGCTTGACTTCTTCTTTCTTGGGTTCGGCGGCTGCTTCCGGCTTGACTTCGGTGGTCACGTCGGTCAGCTTGGCTTCGCCTTCTTTGACCTCGGTTTTAACGGCTTCGGCAGGCTCTTCCTGTTTGGGTTCTTCTTTCTTCACTTCCGGCAGGATGGGCTTGAGGCTTTAACCGCTGACA
>JBDKVE010000002.1:0-7723 GCA_039679345.1 Anaerohalosphaeraceae bacterium | reverse complement strand
GACACTTTCAATCCCGCGGCGGTGGTCTATCAGAATAAAATCGTCGTGCTGTATCGGGCCGAGGATGGCACCGGCGATGGCATTGGAAAACATACCTCGCGGGTCGGGTATGCTGAATCGTCGGATGGCCTCACCTTCGAGCGGCTGCCTGTGCCGGTCCTGTATCCCGATGAAGATGCGTGGAAGGCCTACGAATGGCGGGGCGGCTGCGAAGATCCCCGCGTGGTCGAAGGGCCGGACGGGACATATTATATCTACTATACGATGTGGAATCGCGACACGCCGGGGCAGGTTTCGCGTTCGGCCCGTATCGGGGTGGCCTCCTCCAAAGACCTGAAGCACTGGACCAAGTTTGGCCCGATTTTCAAAGATGCCCACGGCGGCAAATTTGTGGATAGCTGGAACAAGTCCGCGTCGGTCGTGACGGCGATTCACGATGGCCGGCTGGTAGCTGAGAAGATTAACGGCAAATACTGGATGTACTGGGGCGAGGCGGCGATTCATGCGGCGACGTCCGATGATTTGATTCACTGGACGCCGGCTGTCAATGACAAGGGCGAGTTGATTGCCCTGATTAAGCCCCGCGCCGACAAGTTTGACAGCCAATTGACCGAGGCCGGGCCGCCGGCGGTGGTGACGGACAAGGGGATTGTCCTGATTTATAACGGTAAAAACAGCGGGGCGGATAAGTCCGTCGGCAAGGGGGCGTATGCCGCCGGGCAGCTTCTTCTGGATAAAACCGATCCGATGCAGGTGCTGGACCGATGCGAGGAGACGTTCTTTAAGCCGGAGATGGACTTTGAGAAAACCGGCCAGTACACCGATGGCACTGTCTTTGTGGAAGGACTGGTTTATTTTCAGGGAAAATGGATTCTGTATTACGGGACAGCGGATTCGTTTGTCGGGGTGGCGGTTTGCGAGAAAAAATAGTTGATGCGACAAAAAGTCAAAAATCAAAGGGCAAAAATCAAAATTAAGGATTCGCCGGCGGCGAGGCTGAATTAACTCAAGCACGGAGGCTTGAGCTACTATAAGGCTGGATAAACTCAAGCACGGAGGCTTGAGCTACAATGAAAGGCCCTTTGAGCGGGGTTATTGTATAATATATAGCATATCATAAAATAGGGATATGGAGGGCTTCTGTACGCTTTGACACCTCCAAAAGAGGCGTTGTGGGGTCGTTTTTGCGGCCTGGCGGGGCAAAAGCATTGACAGGCTATGGATTTAGAGGTACCTTATGCAGTGGGAATATGTTGGACAGCTTGCTGAAGAGTACGCTGAACTTCAGGAAGAGGCTATTGAGTTAACAAAATGCTTGGGTGATCTTGTCTGTGACTAAATAAAGTATACCCAACGGGTATGATTATTCCGCGAGCAAAAGAAGCAAATGGTTGAAGCTGCTGTACTTAGCCGCGACGAACCGGGAAATATTAAGTAGGATCAGTATAAATATTCTAAAGATTCTAGTTAAAATGAAAGACAATTGATCAAAATACTATTTATGTGAAGCTTGTGTATGATATACAAAGGTTTATTGATGATATCTATTAATAGTCAAGATGGTAATGATTGGGGAGATTACTGACATTAATTTGAATGGTTATGAAAAATGTTTAATGATAAACCGAAAATAATACTTATAAGTTTTATTATACTTTCTGTCTTGTTTTTCTTTTTTACTCCTTTAGTGTCGACTCTGTACAGCAACGACATTAGTTTTGTAATAGTCTTTATATTTCAATGGGCATTGTCGGATATATTATGGCGTCAAGGATTTAAATTGAATAAGACTTTGTTGTTGTGGATTATACTGAGTATGTTGTTAGTTATAATGTGCTTCCTAAGGGATCGATTAATGTTTAATATTGGGCATAAGTCATGGTATCATCCGGTTCTGTTTTATATTTATATTGGAGTACCCACCACTATTTGGTGGATAATCGTTCAATGGATAATTTCAAAGAAGAGAAATATTCAACATATACACAATAAATAGGTTAGTGGCCACTTGATGATCCCCTTCACCTGCCCAAATAGCTGTGAATATGACGACATTTTGTATATTCTCGACTCCAAAGATGCACATACGGTTAACCTGGAAAAAAAGAATATAAAGGTCTTATTGCGTCTTCGAAAGCAGGATGTAAGTGAATTATCAGACATCATTTCCATGCAGGAAGGTTTGGCAAACGTATGAAAATCTCAATGAAATGGCTGCGGGATTATATCGATATTTCCGGCTACACGGCCGAGCAGATCGGCGCGACGCTCAGCGACCGTGGGCTGCCAATCGAATCGATCACCCCGTTTGAAGATGATACCGTAATCGATGTGGAAATCACCAGCAATCGCGGCGACTGCCTGAGTCATATCGGTATCGCACGTGAACTGTCCGCCGCATGGGGACGGCCGTTGACGCTGCCGCAGGTCGAGTATGCCGAATCCGACCGCCAGGCAAGCCAATTTGTGGATGTGAAAATCGCGGAACCTGCCCTGTGTGGGCGATATACGGCGCGGGTGATCGAAGGGGTCAAGATTGGGCCGTCACCGGAATGGGTGCGGAAACGACTTGAGGCGGTTGGCCTTCGCAGCGTGAACAATGTGGTGGATGCGACCAATTATGCGATGATGGAACATGGTCAGCCGCCGCACGCATTTGATTATGATAAAATTGGCGGAAAGAAGATTATCGTTCGCAAGGCCATGGCCGGCGAGCGTATCGTCAGCATTGACGGCAGCAAGTGCGACCTGGTGGATTCGATGCTGGTGATCGCCGATGAGACACATCCGGTTGCGATTGCCGGCGTCATGGGCGGGCTTGAGACCGAAGTGAGTAATGCCACGGTCAATATCCTGCTGGAAGAGGCACGTTTTGATCCGGTGTGTATTCGTCGGACATCACGACGGCTGGCGCTGCCTTCGGAGGCATCGTACCGATTCGAGCGTCTGGTCGATGTGGATAATATTGAATGGGCGTCCCGCCGGTGTGCTCAATTGATTGTGCAATGGGCGGGCGGCAAGGTTGCCCGCGGCATCGTGGATGCTTTTCCCGGCAAAGTGGAAACGCCGACGGTGGGGATGCGGTTTTCGCGGATGAATGCACTGCTGGGGATTACCATTCCAACCGATAAAGTGATAGCGATATTCAAGGGGCTGGGATTCAATCCGGAATTGAAGACCGAGGATATGGTGGTCTGCGAGATTCCGACCTGGCGTCATGATATTTATCGCGAAGTAGATTTGATTGAAGAGGCCGCACGCTGCTGGGGCTATGACAAGATTCCCACCGAGCGGAAGATTCATATTGAGGCGGCACCCAAAGATAAGCGTCAGGCTCTGGCTTCGCGGCTGCGGACGGTGCTGACCGGCTGCGGATTTTATGAATCCGTGACGGTGTCGTTTGTGGAGCCGGACCTGGCGGCGGTATTCAGTGATATTGCGATTGACCAGCATCTGGCGGTGCAGGATGTCAATCAGAAGTCATCCCGGATTCTGCGTTCGACGCTGATGGCGTCGCTGGCCGGGGTGATGCGGTCCAACTATAACGCGGGCAATACGGCGTGCAGCCTGTTTGAGCTGGCCGATACGTATAAGCCCAACCTGGCCCATCCGGACAAGCTGCCGATTCAGCGGACGCAGCTTGGCCTTGTGACCGACGGCGACTTCCGGCAGTTGCGAGGCGTCATTGAGGGGATTATTGAGGCGGTCAATGCGACCGCGAAAGTCGAGTGCAAGCCGGCTGAATTCAAGTGGGCCCAGGCCGGGGCGGAAGTCCTGATGGATGGCAAGCCTGTCGGTCTGGCGGGGGTGCTCAAGGCGGACCTGGCCAAACGGTTTGATCTGGACCGGGCAGGGCAGGTATGCGTGGCCGAGCTGGATTTTGATACACTGCTGGAGTCGATTGGCGGGATTGTGGCGGTCAAGCCCATCCCCAAGTTCCCCGCGATTTGCCGGGACTTGTCATTGATTGCGGCCGAGCCGGTTAAATGGTCCGATATTCTGGCAACCATCCAGACCTGCTGGCCCGCCCAATTGGAGAAGGTCAATTTCGTGACGCTGTATCGTGGCAAGCCCATCCCGGCCGGACAAAAGAGTGTGACGGTGTCGCTGGTCTTCCGCGATGATGATGGGACTTTGCGTCATGAACAGGTCGATGCCTTCGAGAAGACTATCCTGGATGCACTGAATCAAAAATTAGGCGTGCAAATTCGTACCACATAAAAACTATCCGGTATGCTTTAAGCATTGATAAATAGAAGGCTTAAAAAAGACGTCCGCAAGACGTCTTTTTTTATCGGTAATTTTTCGGATAAGATTGCAAATTTGATTCATGTAATTCTTGATTTTTAACCGATGATCTGATATAGTTGGTTTGCGGGTTCGCCCCTGGGATGTGCGTGACTGAGTCCTCATATTGGAAGAACCGATGAAAGCTCCCCGGGAAGCCAGGTCGCAAGAGCCGAACAAGCCTGCTTGACAGGATATTCGGGAAAACGCAACGGCTGCCCACCTTAAATTAGGGGTTACTTTCAATTGGACTCAAACGGCATCACTGGAGGTCGGCCTCAAAACGAAGGCTCGTCCAAAACGAGCCTTTTTTATTTGCAGATATTCATCACGCAATGTTGTCACCATTTATTTTTGCCTTTGTTTTAAGCTTGAAGCCGGTCTGTGCAGACGATATAGTTTGCGTTGGAATGTCGTTTTGGACCGATTTTACGAACTCCAATGGAAGGGAAAGCACATGAAGATTACAGGTCTTACACTTGCGGCGGTTCTGTGTCTTGCTGCCGGCTGTCATCGCACGTCGTCTGAATTAACCTATCAGAATCCGGTCTGGGACGGGTATCTGGCCGACCCGCAGGTGATGAATTACAAGGGTGTTTATTACGCTTATGGGACAGGGCCGGGGCTGGACGGCAGGCAGTTTCCGGTATTGCGTTCTGAGGACTTCACGACATGGACGCATGTCGGCGGGGCACTGGAACCGGTGGCCGAGCCGGTGATGAAAGACTACTGGGCACCGGAAGTTGTGGAGCATCAGGGCAAATTCTATCTGTATTATGCCGGCGACGGCAAGATGCGTGTGGCGGTTGGGGATAAGCCCGAAGGCCCGTTTAAGGATACCGGCAAGCTGCTGTTTCCCGATGAGCCGTTTTCCATCGATGGGCATCCGTTCTTTGACCCGGCCAGCAAGCAGTGGTATTTGTTTTTTGCCAAGGACTTCTTTGATCAGCGGCCCGGGACTGCCCTGGCGGTGGTCCAACTTGGCGAGGATATGGTATCGACTGTAGGGTCTGTAAAGACTGTACTGCGTGCCTTTGGGGATTGGCAGATTTACGAGCGAAACCGGACCCTGTATGACCGCAAATGGGATGCCTGGCACACGGTCGAAGGGCCGTTTGTGATTTATCGCGACGGCAAGTACTATTGCTTCTACTCCGGCGGCAACTGGCAGACTCCCGGCTATGGGGTGGGCTGTGCGGTGTCAGCTACGGTGATGGGGCCGTATCAGGACTTCTGGAGCAAAGACAAGGCGTCGGTCCTGAGTACGATCCCCGACAAACTTATCGGGCCAGGACATAATTCGGTGATTTTGGGACCAAACAACCAGACTTATTTTATCGTATATCATTCATGGAACTCCGAACGGACAGCCCGGCAAATGTGCATTGATCCGCTGGTCTGGACAAACAACGGCCCAAAGGCCTCGAATCCATCTCGAGGACAGAAGCATATTTCCACTGCAACGGACGAATAAAGATAGCGAAGCAGACGATAAACCTCTGTATAGGAAAGATTTATAATAAATTTTGTCCCTATTCGGTAATTCCTGGTTAAAAACAGGACGAAACAAGTTGTATCTTATTGTCCTGTTTATAACTAATTGATATAATATGTATTTACACCATGGGGTGTTATGGATCTATTATACGGAGGTCAACGCATGACAAGAGGTTGTCAGTTTTATATATTTGGACTATTGATGCTATGCCTGAGCATGGCTGTTTCACCGGTTGCATTTTCCGATTGTCCTACAGGGGATTTTTCCGGCGATTGTATCGTTGACATGTCGGATTTACTGATTTTTGCCGATAGCTGGCTGGGGACTTCGCAGCCGGTGCATGAGGCGTTGATTGCCCGCTGGCGGCTGGATGAGAGTACAGGGGAGACTGCGGCCGAAGATATCCATGGTTATACCGGGCAATTGCATGGGGAGCCGCAATGGATGCCGGGGTGGGGGAAGTATCATGGGGCGCTGTCCTTAGACGGCGTTGATGATTATATCGAAGCGGTGGGTTTCAAGGGAATTACCGGGGGTGCAAGCCGGACATGCAGTGCCTGGATTAATACGGATAAAGTGTCCCAGGAAATTCTTTCCTGGGGTGAAGGTTACGCCGGCGGCAAGTGGCTGATTCGTGTTAATGAAGGCGGCGAACTTCGTACCGAGGTGTACAGCGGAGCTGTTGTCGGAACGACCCTCATCAATGATGGTGAATGGCATCACGTTGCAGTGGTGCTGAAGGACGATGGCAGTCCCAATATCTCAGAGGTGTGTTTATATGTTGACGGTCAGCCTGAGTCCATCAAATCTTCTTCTGAACGTGGGATCAATACGGGTTCCTATCAGGATGTCCGTATTGGTCTGTATTATGCTGATTTGCGGTATTTCAACGGCATGATTGATGATGTGCAGATTTATGATGAGGCGCTGGCGGCTGACGAAATCGGTCGTCTGTATGCGACGGGAACGGCTTTTCGTCATAATCCTGACTTTAACGCCGATACCAAAGTGGACACGTCGGATTTTGCCGAATTTTCCAAATCCTGGGGTCAGGAAGAACTTCCGGTTATCCTCAGCGAGTTTGTTGCCGCCAATGATTCGGACACTCCGCCGAATACCGCAGCCGGGCAGATTCTGGACGGCAATGGAGAATCCTCCGACTGGATCGAGATTTATAACCAGACCGACTGGCCGATTGATCTGGGAGGGTGGGGGTTGACCGACAAGCAGTCCAGTCCGCTGAAATGGCAGTTTCCGGCCAATACGATTCTTAATGGCCGCAGCTATCTAATTGTGTTTGCGTCCGGCAAGAGTAAAAATTATGTGGATCCGGCCGGCTACCTGCATACGACATTCAGCCTGTCAGCGTCAGGGGAATACCTGGGGCTGACTCGCCCGGATGGTTCGGTTGTTCATGCGTATGAGTCGGTTTTAAATGAGGGGACCGGGGACTACGGTTTCCCGGCCCAGCGCGATAATATCTCCTATGGGATGCTCAGCAGTTCGGAATATTATTTTTCGCTGCCAACACCCGGACAGGGAAATCGTCAGTCGTTTCTGGGATTTGTCGAGGCGCCGGAGTTCAGTCAGGAGCGGGGTTATTATGACAGTGCCTTTTCTCTGACATTGAGCTGCAGTACCAGCGGGGCGGTCATTCGCTATACAACCAACGGTACCAATCCGACCCTGTCCAACGGCACGACTTATACCGTGCCGATTAACGTGTCGGCATCGACGACTTCGGGTGTTGTGGTCCGTGCTGCGGCGTTCAAGGCGGGGCACCAGCCCAGCGGAATCAAGACCAAAACCTATTTGATGAAGTCTTCCAGCGCGATGAAGGGGCTGCCTGCGGTATGCCTGTCGGGCAGTCCAACCGAAGTTTTCTACAACCCCAACGGGGTGATGGCGATTGTCGGAGGGGCGTGGGGGGGTAATGGA
>JBDKVE010000001.1:0-3771 GCA_039679345.1 Anaerohalosphaeraceae bacterium | reverse complement strand
CTATGTGCTCCCCGTCCTCCGTCCTTCGCTATGCGCCAAAAACCGCCTCCTGCTTGCGAAACAAGGTGACTTTAAACCGTTCGGACTGATGATTATTCTCAAAGTCTATCTTGTCATAATGTTTAAGGGCCCTGACTATACCGCTGCCGATACCCCGGTAAGGCAGCAATTTCACCCCAAAGGAAGTAATAATCGGGTTCCTGATCACCGATATCCCATGTTTAATATTGTCAATGCTAATACTATTGGGCAATTTCCCCGGACTGATGATTTCAATACGGTTGTCAAAAATAAAAATGTTAATGGGTGCATCAATAAAATAGTCGCGATGGATCAAAGCATTGACCAGTAATTCCTCTAAGACAATCTTCGGGATTTCCAGATCACCCACACTATTAAAGGGCTTGTTATTCTGCAGCTTATGCAAATTACGCATAAAAAAGGCCATGCTGTCTTTGAACAGCTCAGGGATATTTCCCTTTATATCCTCACTATCCCGATATAATGTCCCTTCTATTTCATTGCCAAAAAAGCTGATTGCCTTAACCATAAGTGCCGGCCGGCGCAATTGAGGGCTCTTGCCAAACAGCAATAAGCCTGCCAAGGTCAGCCTGCCATTCTTGGACAAGCATAGATTTTCCAAAATCTTTTGGGGAGGAAGCGCTTGTTCTGCTATGTCTTCCCCATATTCTTTTTCATAATACCGTGCTAATAGTTTATCGTCAATATCATTGATACCGGAGTCATAGATCGGCAATTCATCGGCATAGATTTTTTGTGCTTCTTGAAACAGCCGTTGAAGTTCTTCTTGAGAAATCCGCCGTTTATCAGCGCCGGACTTAGTTACATATATGCCGTTATTCGTACTATAGGGCTTATTGATGCCGGCTTTGACGTCAATTAGCAAAAGAACTTTTTCTTCTACCTTGATCGTCTTAGTCAATGGTGTAATCGGCGGTCTCACATGATCGGAGGCAGCATTGGAAACCATATTATTTAATCTTCGAATATCCTCTGAACTTAGTCCCTTGATTTCACCGTTGTCCTTTACGCCAACAATAATAAGCCCCCCAATCGCATTCGAAAACGCGACCATTTCCTCGGCAAGGCTTGCATGATTAGTAATATTTTCCTTAAACTGAGTGGTACTGTCTTCTCCCAGTTCAATTCTCTCCAATATTTCCGATGCGTCCATCGCAACCTCCCAAACATCAATGATATCACTTTATTATACCATAACTATCTGTCAGAAAAGGCGCAGCTTTGGTCTTGCGGTAAATGCTGCCGCAAATAGATCTCGATTCCTTCTTTATCAATATTTGCTCTCATTTTATCATGTTTTAAAGCAGCCATATCGACGATATCGACTTTATAAATACCTGCCGCTTCATCAATATCGGCATACAGCGCTCCTGAAATCCCGTTATCCGAAAAAACAGCCAGATCCAGATCCGAATGAACCCGATAATCCCCTCGCGCCCGTGACCCGAAAAGAACCACCCGCCGAACCTGAGGATAGTGAGAGAATACTGCCTGCAAACGGACCATTACGGCATCATTCACCCCGTATAGCATGCTGCACTTCTCCTTTAACATGGTCTAGCAAAGCCTGAAAGTGTACTATATACACGGTTTTTATCCGTTCATATGCTTCCCGGGCATGTTCATTGTCATAAGTATGGCTTGTCAGATTTCTATCCTTCATCATATCCAGCCATACTTCACCATCCCTGACGATTCCGCCGGCAAACGCCTCCCGGAATACATCCCTGGGGAACTTAGGCTCGCTTCCTCCTTTATATTCAACAACCGCTTTCATCAATCTCCATGATAATTCATATACGAACTCAAAACGTTTCACCACGGCATCATACACATACTCGCTAGGATGAGGCTCGTTGACAGCTTCATTCAGCCGCGACAAAGCCTTTTGATAATTCTCCGCTTTATCCCTTACTTTATCAATATCCATATTTGCCTCCAGCATAAAATCGTTACGTTTTTACAACTTTTACTCTTTTCACGCGCTTCCGTGGTATTCCAGGCATTCTTGTTTACTTCAATACCATTCTTCTACCCTGTGCAGCGCTTTGAGATGCAGCAGAACCGTCGCCGTGTATCTTTACACCGGTCGGCGGGACAGGTCCTGATGCGTATTTCATGATCGCCAGTGACTTCCACCAGAGATTTTATGTCTTCGGAGATTTTGTTCAACTTTTTATTATTCAGTTCCAGCATGCCTTTAACGTCTTTCTGGATCAACAGCGTTAAGTCGTCAATTTTGGTTTCTAAACAATGAATCCCATCCGCCAATTCCTGCTTGGTTGCCATGTTATTTTCCATATTGGTCATTCTGGAATCCATATTAGTCATTTTGGATTCAATATTAACAATCTTGGACTCTATCGTTGTCGTTCTGGAGTCCATATTGGTCATTCCGGAATCCAGGCTTTCCAGTTTTTCCAATACCAGTTTTTGAAACTCTTCATTTGTCATTTGCCTTCCCTGGTTTTTCCATTTGTTGAGGTTACTGTTATTATCGCATATTTTGTTCTGCTTTAAAAGGCAAATGTTACGGGGAGGACACACCTCGCCGCCCCCCATGAGATTGCTTCGTCGTACCTCCTCGCAATGACAACTATAATAGCGATTGGCTGTTGGCGCATAGCACACTCGGCACTAAATTCTGTCATTGCGAGCGCCAGCGAAGCAATCTCCACGAGCCGATCTGACTGCGCCTCCTGCTTACGGAAACAACACACCCCACCGCTTCGCGCCTCCCCTCTTTCTAGAGGGGAATTTAAGTACGGCGCCACCCCCGCTCTGCATAATTCGACTGGTGAAACTGAAATGGCAGGATTTCAAGTCTTATCCGGCTTTGTAGAGGGAATTTTAACACAACGCGCCCGAGAACAGTTGCTAATGCGATGGTTTATTTTACCATCTGTTCAGCCGGTTCCAGCTTATCCGTATGCCGTAAAAGCCAGCTGGTAAGAACGCACCAGTCGTCTGCCTGTCTGACAAAAGGATTGTCCCGCTGCAACGTTGGAATCTCTTCCGCCGACACGGTAAGCGGCTGATAGAAACTGTCCCTCTGTGAGCCGATGGCGTCGCGCGTAAGCCAGTGATACGGTGTGACCACCTGGTCAATCGGTTCCGTCAGCGACGGAAATAAGGAATAGTAAGTAAAGCCTTGGGGGGCAATCAGCTCAATAATCGTCGGCATAATATGCATATGCCCGCCAATTGTATTGCCTGCCAGGATATCCTGCTTGATATCCTGATGATACAGCATAAAGGACGTGCAGAACTGCTCCCGGAAGGTATAATCGGCACGCGGCAGCAATGAGCTTTGGTTCAGCGGACCGGGAATATAGGAATGATCCCCGGTTACGATAATCAAGCTATCTGGATATGTCCTTTTCATATCTTCAATAAAATGCGACAGCGCCTGGTCTGAATACCAATGCGATCCCAGTATTTGCTGCGTTTGCCGGCTGTTCTTTATCTCTGCCGGCGCCTCCGGCATGATCTGCTCCGCATCATATCCCAATTTTTGCAGATTCATTTTATGCGGCCCATGATTAGAGGTTGTATAAATAAAATGAAATACGGGCCTGCCGGTATCCATTTCCCTGATCAGATGTGCCGCTGTCTCCAGAAAAACATGATCGTACACACCGACCCATGTTTTCGGCGCATCCGGCGCGCAAAATTCCGTCGCCGACATCACCCGGTCAAACCCGTTCGCCGGGGCAAACTGATTGAAAT